>PHEG01000318.1 GCA_002842835.1 Alphaproteobacteria bacterium HGW-Alphaproteobacteria-2
GACCATCTGACGGTGAAGCTGACCGGCAGCGCCGGCCAGAGCCTCGGGGCCTTCCTGGCACCCGGGCTGAAGCTGGAGGTGTCCGGCGACGCCAACGATTATGTCGGCAAGGGCCTCTCGGGCGGCATGATCGTGGTGCGCCCACCGCTCGCAAGCCCGCTGGTCGCAGCCGAGAACACGATCATCGGCAACACCGTGCTCTACGGCGCCACGGCCGGCAAGCTCTTTGCCGCCGGCCGCGCGGGCGAGCGGTTCGCCGTGCGCAACTCTGGTGCACATGTCGTGGTCGAGGGCTGTGGCTCGAACGGCTGCGAATACATGACCGGCGGTGTTGCGGTGATCCTCGGGCCGATCGGCGCCAATTTCGGCGCAGGCATGACCGGTGGCATGGCCTATCTGCATGATCCTGACGGGACAGCGGCTCCGCTGATCAACATGGAAACCCTGGTGATCTGTCCGGTGACGGTGGATCACTGGGAGGCGGAACTGCATGGCCTGATCGAGGAGCATGCGCGAGAGACCCGCAGCGTCAAGGCGGCGGCGATCCTCCAGCACTGGGAGGAAGAGAAGCGGCATTTCCTCCAGGTCTGCCCGAAGGAGATGCTGGCGCACCTGCCGGTGCCGCTGGGCATAGAGGCGCGCGCGATGCCTGCCGAATAGGCCCCTCTGCGCGGTAACGGTTTGCGCCTATGGCCGGGGTCCGGACATACGCGTGAGTGAAGGGGTGTGCCATGCCGCAGACGTATCTCGACCAGTTCTTCCTGATCGACCCGGCGAATCCCCCGGCTGTCGGCAGCGCGCTGACCGTGACGAAGCTCACGATGACCGACCAGAACGACGACAACGACTTCGACCGTTTCAACAACGACAGCGTGAACGGCTCGGATATCATTTCGTCCTGGCCGGGCGACAGGGTAACGGTGAACGTGCCCGGGGTCGGCAACGTCACTTATACTGGTATCACCTTCTACCTCGCCAACGGCCAGCGCGTATTCACTCCCACAGACGGCCAGGCGCTGGAGAGCGGAACCTTCGTCCGCTCCACTTTCGTCAACACCCAGGGGCCACTCCTGCTCAGCCAGCTTGGCCCCCCCTGCTTCACCATCGGCACCCTGATCGACACACCTGAAGGTCCCATGCCTGTGGAAGTTCTCCGACCAGGCATGGCGGTAACGACACGCGACCACGGCGCGCAGCCGCTACGCTGGATCGGGCGGCAACTGCACCGCGCGGCGGGGGCCTTTGCCCCGGTGCGCTTCATGGCCGGAGCACTTGGGAACACGCGCGATCTGCTGGTCTCGCAGCAGCACCGGATGCTCATAACGGGCTGGCGCGCCGAACTTCTTTTCGGCGAGCCCGAGGTGCTGGCCCCCGCCCGCCACCTCGTCAACGGCGACACGATCCACCTGCAACCCGGCGGCGAAGTGGAGTATTTCCACCTGCTCTTCGACCGGCACGAGATTGTCACTGCCGAAGGCATCCCCAGCGAGAGCTTCTATCCGCTGGGCCCCGGGGCAGAGGCGGACCGCGCCATACAGGCTGAACTGCACACGCTCTTTCCCGGGTTCTCGCGCACCGACATGCACTCGCGCTGGCAGTTAGCGCGTCCGGTCCTCCGCGCCCACGAGGCGCGCCTACTGATGGCCTGAGCGCGCCGACGTCCTTCCGTCCGCGTGCGCGGCGGGCTATGGCAGGGCCATGACCCGCCGCGCACCGAGGAACACGCGCCAGAGCCCGAACCGGCACGCCACGCGCCCTTGGCGCGGGTTGCGGCTCCTTCTGCGCTGGGCGGGCCGGGGCGTTCTGGCGATTGCGGCACTTGTCATCACGGCGGCACTGCTCTTCTCGGTGGTGAACCCGCCCATGGGGCTTTACATGCGATCCGAGGCGACGCGGCTTGGCGGCATCAGCCGCGACTGGGTGGCGCTCGACGAGATGTCCCAACATCTGCCGCGCTCCGTGGTGGCCGCAGAGGATGCCAATTTCTGCCTGCACTGGGGCTTCGACATGGCTGCGATCCGCACCGCCATCGACGAGGGGCGCGGGCGCGGCGCCTCGACCATCAGCCAGCAGGTGGTGAAGAACGTCTTCCTCTGGCAGGGGCGAAGCTGGCCGCGCAAGGCGCTGGAGGCACTCATGACACCCGTCGCCGAGGCGGCCTGGAGCAAGCGGCGGATGCTCGAGATCTACCTCAACGTGGCCGAATTCGACGAAGGGATCTTCGGCGCGCAGGCCGCAGCGCGGCGCTACTTCGGCAAACCCGCGCGCGATCTCTCGGCGATCGAGGCCGCGCGGCTCGCTGCCGTGCTGCCCGATCCGAAGGGGCGCAATGCCGCCCGCCCCTCGGCCTGGCTCCGGGCCCGGGCAGCGCGCATCGCCGACGGGGCGGCCACCATCGTCGCCGACGGGCGTGCCGCCTGCTTCGAGAGTTGAACCCCCGCCCCCGCGTCGCTAGACCGGCGCGAGGACACGGAAAGGCATCATGATCCGCCTGCATCACTTCCCGCTCTCACCCTTCTGCCGCAAGGTGCGCCTGGTGCTGGCCGAGAAACGGCTGGAGGCCGAGCTGATCGACGAGCGCTACTGGGAGCCCTCGCCCGAGTTCCTGCGCCTAAATCCTCTCGGCCGCGTGCCGGTATTCCGTGGCGAGGGGGTGACGCTGGCCGAGAGCCAGGCGATCTGCGAATACATCGAGGAACGCCACCCAGAGCCACCGCTGCTGCCCAAGGTGCCGCCCGAACGCGCCGAGGTGCGCCGCCTGGTGTTCTGGTTCGACGACGCCTTCTACCGGGAGGTAACGGTGAACCTGCTGCACGAACGGCTGCACAAGAA
>PHEG01000319.1 GCA_002842835.1 Alphaproteobacteria bacterium HGW-Alphaproteobacteria-2
CAGCAGCGCGCCGCCCGGAAAGCAGCTCTTCGGGATCGACTGGAAGCCGCCCTTGGTGACCGCCCGCGCGCCATAGGCCACGCGCTTGCCGCCCTCCAGCACACGCGCCACCATCGGGTGATGCTTCCAGCGCTGGAACTCCATGTAGGGGTAGAGATGCGGGTTGGCGTAGTTCAGATCGACGATGTAGCCGACATAGACCTGGTTGTTGTCGAGATGATACATGAACGAACCGCCGCCCGCCTTCCAGCCGAGCGGCCAGCCCATGGTGTGGGTAACCTCGCCCTCGTTGTGCACCTCGGGGCGGACCTGCCAGATTTCCTTCATGCCCAGCCCGAATTTCGGCACGTCGCAACCCTTGTCGAGCCCGTAGCGGGCGATCACCTGCTTGGCGAGCGAGCCGCGCGCGCCTTCCGAGAGCAGGACATACTTGCCGAGGAGTTCCATGCCGGGCTCGTAGGCGGGACCGGGCGTTCCGTCCTTCTGGCGGCCGAACTCGCCCGCAACCACGCCCGCGACCCGATCACCGTCGAAAACCAGATCCGAGCAGGACATGCCGGGGAAGATCTCCACCCCCAGTGCCTCGGCCTGTTCGCCAAGCCAGCGGCAGACATTGCCCATCGAGACGATGTAGCAGCCGTGGTTGTTCATCAGCGGCGGCATCAGCGCGTTCGGCACGCGCAGGCGACCCTGCTCGCCCAGGATATAGAAATTGTCCTCCCGCACAGGCACGCCGACCGGCGCGCCCTTCCCCTTCCAGTCGGGGATCAGCGCGTCGAGCCCCGAGGTGTCGAGCACCGCGCCCGACAGGATATGCGCGCCGACCTCCGAGCCCTTCTCGAGCACCACGACCGAGAGATCGGCGTCGAGTTGCTTGAGGCGGATCGCGGCCGAGAGCCCGGCCGGCCCGGCGCCCACGATCACCACGTCGTATTCCATCGATTCGCGCTCGATCCCGGTCATCCGCGCCTCCTTCGGCCCCGTCTCGCGGGCCATGGCCCGCAGTCGCTGCGTTACCTAGACGCGCAGGGCCCGTGCGGTCAATTGTGACGCAACATCCCGCGCGTCCAGGGCGCTTCAGCGGAGATTTGCATCGCCCCGGCCCTTCTGTATGGTTGCCCCTCGAGTGGCACCGCGCAATCCCGAGAAAGGCCGCATGGAAAAGATACTGATGACCCCGGCGGGCCACGCTGCGCTGGAGACCGAGTTGAAGACGCTGCGCAGTGTCGAGCGCCCCGAGGTGATCCGCGCCATCGCCGAGGCGCGCGAGCACGGCGATCTGTCGGAAAATGCCGAGTATCACGCCGCGCGCGAGAAGCAGAGCTTCATCGAGGGCCGTATCAAGGAGCTCGAGAGCCTGCTCGGGCGCGCCGAGGTGGTGGACGTGTCGCGCCTCGACGGGCCGGTGAAGTTCGGCGCCACTGTCACCCTGCTCGACGAGGAGAGCGGGGAGGAGAAGGCCTACCAGATCGTCGGCGAGTTCGAGGCCAACATCGAGAAGGGACTGCTCAACATCCGCTCGCCGCTCGCCCGCGCGCTTATCGGCAAGGAAGATGGCGACACCGTCGAGGTGGCGACGCCCGGTGGGTTGCGTGGCTACGAAATTCTGTCGGTGCGATACGTCTGAGAGGAGCAGGGCGCCATGGCGCAGCTCGGCAAGCAAGCATCCTTCGGCCTCGGTGGGCTGCGCCCGCCGCCACAGCCGGGGCTTCCGGGCGAGGCCGTGCTCTTCGCGCTGGCGCTGGTCTGGGTCCTTGGTGCGGTGGTGTTCTTCCTGACGGTGCGGGCCACGGCGCTGGAGGATCCGCTCCAGCGGTTCGTCGCGGTAGTCGCGGCCGGACTGCCCGCGGTCTTGCTGATCGGCGCGGGCGTGGCGCTGCGCGCGCTGCGGCGGCTGCGCGACGAGGCCGAGGACCTGCGCGCGGCGCTTGACGCGCTGCGCCAGGCGCAGACCCAGCAGCGCCAGTTTCCTGCAGCCGACGTGATGCAGATCATCGACCAGAAACTCGACGCGCTGGCGGCGGCGCAGGCCCGGGCCGAGGCGGTGGCCAGTGTCTTCGCCAGCCGCCGCGGCGCGACGGGCGCGTCTGTCGCCGAGGCCTCGGTGCGCGCCGCTTTGCCGCGCGAGACAGCCGCAGATAACGGGCCGGTTGATCAGCCGCGGCTCGCTCTCGGCACTCCGGGCGAGCGATTCGCCACGCCTGTCACGGTGGACGAGTTCATCCGCGCGCTCAATTTCCCCGAGGACGAGAACGACAAGGAAGGTTTCCGCGGGGCGCGGGGCCGCGAGGTGGCGCCGCTTGGCGGGGTGCGGGACCGCTCTTCGCAGGCGCTGATCGCGGGTCGCATGAAGCAGGACCCGGTGTTCCGCGACGCGGTGCACCACTTCCTGCGCCAGTTCGACCAGACCTTCACGAGCTTCGCCGGCACTGCCTCGGATGAAGACATCGTGCACCTTGCCGACACGCGCACGGCGCGCGCCTTCATGCTGCTGGGGCGGGTCACCGGCATTTTCGACTGACGCGGGGCGGCGGCGCGCACGCGCCGGTCAAACCTTCGGGATCGCGGGTGCCCGCGCGCGACGAGCCGTTCGATCTGCGCTAAGCTGGCGGCACTGCGCGGGCCATGGCCTGCCGCGTGACAGGCCTTCCCCGGCCCGCCGGATGGGAGGACGTCATGACGAGGACAATCGGAAATCCTGCTTCCTGGGGCGCCCAGGCGCTCGGTGGTGCGGCGGGCGGGGCGGCGACGCTGCTCGCCCGGCTCGGTGGCAGGCGCGGAGCGCCGCTGCCCGAGGTGCGGCGGCTCGAACCCGCCGACATCGGCGAAGCGCTGCGACGCGGGCTCGACGATTTCGCCGCCTTGCGCAGCGATGTCATTTTCATCTGCCTGCTCTACCCGGTGATCGGCGCCTGCCTCGCATGGATCGCCTTCCGCCACGAATTCCTGCCTCTGCTGTTCCCGCTGCTCTCGGGCTTCGCGCTGGTCGGGCCGCTGGCAGGCGTCGGGCTCTACGAGATGAGCCGACGCCGCGAGGCAGGGGGGACGGCGGGCTGGGCGGATGCCTTTGCTGTAATGCGCTCGCCCGCCATCGCGCCGATCGCGGCGCTGGGCGTGGTGCTGCTGGGGCTCTTCATCGCCTGGATCGTGGCGGCGGACTGGATCCATGCGCTCACCCTCGGGCCGGAGCCCCCGGCCTCGCTCACAGCCTTCCTGACGGATGTCTTCACCACAGGGCCTGGCTGGGCGATGATCGTGCTCGGCTGTAGCGTGGGCCTGCTCTTCGCTGCGGCAGCGCTAGCCATCGGCTTGGTCTCATTTCCTCTGTTGCTCGACCGCGATGTCGGGCTGCCCACCGCGGTGGTGACCTCGGTGCGCGTGGTCATGGCCAGCCCGCGCACTACCGCCGCCTGGGGACTGGTGGTAGCCGCCGGGTTGGTTCTGGGCACGGTGCCGCTGCTGCTGGGGCTGATCGTGGTGCTGCCGGTGCTGGGGCACGCCTCCTGGCATCTCTACCGCCGCGCCGTGCTGCCGCTGACGGAAGACTGACCCGCCGCGCCGCGCCGGTTTCCACTTGCAATGCGGTGCGGCGGGCGCTAGACCCCCGCCGCACGCACCGGTAGCTCAGTTGGATAGAGCACCAGACTACGAATCTGGGGGTCAGGAGTTCGAATCTTCTCCGGTGCGCCAATGAGTGCCCGCGCGTTTGGTCTCGTTCCCCCAAGCGCACTTCCCCAAAATCATTCCGTCACCGCTGCGGTTTCTGGCCGGTGCCGGAGGCAGCATGTGGTGGCTGGCCAAGTTTCGTCTTTATCAGGTATCGTTGGCGGATGTCCGATGCTCTCAGAATACGATCAGGAAAGTTTGGGCGCGTGGCCCTGCTCGACATGGATCGCTCTCTGGTGCGTCATGCACATCCGCATTGCCATGTCCTGCTCAAGGTCGACGGCGCGGATACGGCCTTTCTCGTCGGGGACCGCGTGGTGCCTCTGACCGACGAGAACGCCGTCCTTGTGGACGCCTGGAAACCCCATGCCTATGTCCACGATCCGCGCCGGCCGCGCACGATCATCCTTGCACTCTATATCGAGCCGGCGTGGCTGGGCGAGTTCCGCTCGAACTGGCTCTCCAGCGGGTCGGCCGGTTTCTTTGCTGCGATGACGGGGGCGATCACGCCGCGCATACGTCGGCTGACGATGGACCTCACCGCCTCCATGGTTCACGCACCCCTGGCTGTGACGGATCACGAACACATGCTGGGCGAACTGATGATCGCAGTGATCGAGCGTTTCACCGAATGGCGCAGCGTCGGCAGCGCGCTGCGCGCGGCCGCACGGGCCCATTCCGTCGACTGGCGGGTGCGCAAGGCGATCACGTTGATGCGCGCCGATCCCGGCGCCGCGATTGGCTCCGAGCGTCTGGCCGCCGAGGCGGGGATGAGCCGGGCCAACTTCTTCCGCGTCTTCGAGTGTTCGACGGGTGTCACGCCGCGGGTGTTTCTCAATGTGGTGCGGCTGGAGCACGCGGTGCATGCCGCGGTGAACACCGACGAGGGTATCGGCGACATGTCCGACCGGCTTGGGTTCAGCAACCAGGCGCATTTCACCCGGTTCTTCCGCGACCATGCCGGGGTGCCGCCCAGCCGGTTCCGAACAATCTCGCGTCTCGGGCTGGTGAACGCCGCACCCTGAAAATGAGACCCCAGGGTAAATCGGGCGACTCCGCGTGATCGCTGCGCGTCGGCAGTCCGGGCAATCTGCCTCCAACGCATGCGACAGCATGCTTTGGGGGAGCATTTCCGGATATGCCGGATGATGGCGCGTTTCGCGGAATTGCCGGTGACGGCGAGAGGGTTGAAGATGCCGCGCTGCTGACCGGTCGCGGGCAGTTCTTCGACGATCTTGCGCCGCCGCCCGGCTGCCTGCATGCCGCCATCCTGCGCAGCCCGCATGCCCATGCGCGGATCAAAGCCATCGACATGGCGGCCGCGCGGGCGCTGCCTGGCGTTGCCGCGGTCTATGATGGCGCGGCATTGGCCGAAGTCAGCGCGCCGCTGATGGTGGGTGTGCGGCTGCCCATCTCGTGCTGGGCAATGGCGGTGGACAAGGTGCGCTACGCAGGCGAGCCGGTGGCGGTGGTGCTGGCCGAGAGTCGGTATGTCGCCGAGGATGCGCTCGACCTGATCGAGGTGGACTACGAGCCGTTGGCCCCGGTCATCGACCCGCTGGCGGCACTGGCGCCGGATGCACCGGTGCTGCACGACGAGATGGGGGGCAACCTGGGTGCCGAACGGCGCTTTCGCTACGGTGACCCCGAGGGGGCGTTTCTCGCGACCGCCCACCGGATTGGCATCGAGGTCCGGTATCCGCGCAACTCCTGCACCCCGATCGAGACCTACGGTGTCTTCGCGGCCTATGACCCGCACGAGGAACGCTATGATGTCACCGCCAATTTCCAGGGTCCGTTTTCCATCCATCCGGTGCTGGCGCGGGCGCTGAAGGTGCCGGGCAACCGGCTGCGGCTGCGCACGCCGCCAGATTCGGGCGGCAGTTTCGGGGTCAAGCAGGGGGTGTTTCCCTACATCGTGCTGCTGGGTGCCGCGGCGCGACTGGCCGACCGGCCCGTCAAATGGGTCGAGGACCGACTGGAGCATCTGAGTGCCTCGGTCTCGGCCACCAACCGCGTTATCCGGCTCGACGCGGCGGTGGAGGCCGACGGGCGGGTGATGGCGCTGGACTGGGATCAGGTCGAGGATGTGGGCGCCTATCTGCGCGCGCCGGAACCGGCGGACCGCAGGTCTATTTCGCCTTGGAGCGGCTGATGAGCCGGATCGCGGACCGGCTGGGGCTTGATCCGGTCGAGGTGATCCGCCGCAACCTGATCCCGTCGGGTGCCTTCCCCTATCGCACTGCCAGCGGGGCCACCTATGACAGCGGCGACTACCTGGCCGGATTGGAGGCGGCGCTGGAGCGCGGGCGTCACACCGAGCTTTGTGCCCGGCGTGACGCGGCGCGCGCCGAGGGGCGGCTCTACGGGATCGGCCATGCCGCGGTGGTAGAGCCGTCGGTGTCGAACATGGGCTATCTCTCGACAGCGCTGACTCCCGAGGAGCGCGCAAAGGCCGGGCCGAAGAACGGCGCCTTTGCCGCCGCAACCGTGGGGATCGACCCCTCGGGAACGGTTACGGTGCAGATCGACAGCGTGCCGCAGGGACAGGGCCACCGCACCGTGGCCGCGCAGGTGGTGGCCCGGGAACTGGGGCTCGACGCCGCATCAGTGCAGGTGGTCGCTACCCTGGACACGGCCAAGGATGCCTGGTCGATTGCGGCGGGCAACTATTCCAGCCGTTTTGCCGCGGCTTCGGCAGGTGCGGCGAAGCTGGCGGCGGAGCGGCTGCGCGCGCGTCTCGCGCGAGTCGCGGCCGCGCAACTCAACGCC
>PHEG01000320.1 GCA_002842835.1 Alphaproteobacteria bacterium HGW-Alphaproteobacteria-2
GTCTACGCGCGCCTCGGCACGCAGGTGACGGTGGTGGAATATCTCGACCGGCTGATCCCCGGCAGCGACGGCGAGGTGGCCAAGACCTTCCAGCGCATCCTGAAGAAGCAGGGCATGGAATTCATCCTCGGAGCCGCCGTGCAGTCGGTGGAGACGCTGAAGACCAGGTGCAAGGTCACCTACAAGCTGCGCAAAGACGAGAGCGAAGCCACGCTCGAGGCCGATGTCGTGCTGGTGGCCACGGGCCGCAAGCCCTTCACCGAGGGGCTGGAACTCGACGCGCTGGGTGTGGAGATGACGAAGCGCGGCCAGATCGCCGTGGGCCGCGACTGGCAGACGAGCGTGAAGGGCATCCATGCCATCGGCGACGTGATCGAGGGGCCGATGCTCGCCCACAAGGCCGAGGACGAGGGCATGGCCGTGGCCGAGGTGATCGCCGGTCAGGCGGGGCATGTGAACTATGGCGTGATCCCCGGTGTCATCTATACTTGGCCCGAAGTCGCGAGCGTCGGCGAGACCGAGGAGACGCTGAAGGAGGCGGGCCGCGCCTACAAGGCGGGCAAGTTCCAGATGATGGGCAACGGGCGGGCCAAGGCCAATTTTGCCGCCGCGCCCATATCATCGGGCCCTACGCGGGCGATCTGATCCACGAGATCTGCGTGGCGATGGAGTTCGGCGCGGCCGCCGAGGATCTGGCGCGCACCTGCCATGCCCACCCCACCTATTCCGAGGCGGTGCGCGAGGCGGCACTGGCCTGCGGCGACGGCGCGATCCACGCCTGAAGCGCCGGGGCCCGGGCCGCGTGGCTCTGGCCCCCGCGAGGCACCTGCGCTAGAGGGGGGCCTCATCCGCGACGGACGGCAGGCATGGCACGCATCCTCATCACCTCGGCGCTCCCCTACATCAACGGCATCAAGCACCTGGGCAACCTCGTGGGCAGCCAGTTGCCCGCCGACCTCTACGCCCGCTACATGCGTGCCCGCGGCCACGAGGTGATGTTCATCTGCGCGACCGACGAGCACGGCACCCCGGCCGAGCTGGCCGCCGCCAAGGCGGGCCAGCCGGTGGCCGACTACTGCGCCGAGATGCATGGCGTCCAGGCCGGGCTCGCGCGCGGCTTCCGCCTCTCGTTCGATCACTTCGGGCGCTCCTCCTCGGCGCGCAACCACGCGCTGACGCAGCATCTGGCGCAGCGGCTGGGCGAGGCCGGGCTGATCGAGGTGGTGGCGGAAAAGCAGGTCTATTCGCTCGCCGACGGCCGCTTCCTGCCCGACCGCTACATCGAGGGCACCTGTCCCAACTGCGGATACGACCGCGCCCGCGGCGACCAGTGCGAGAACTGCACCAAGCAGCTCGACCCGACCGACCTGATCGATCCGCGCAGCGCCATCTCGGGCTCGACCGATCTGGAGGTGCGCGAGACGCGGCATCTCTACCTGCGGCAGAAGTCGCTCAGAGGCGCGATATCCGCCTGGATCGACTCGCAGGCCGACTGGCCGATCCTCACCACCTCGATCGCGAAGAAATGGCTCAACGACGGCGAGGGGCTGCAAGACCGCGGCATCACCCGCGATCTCGACTGGGGCGTCCCCGCGCAGTTCGAGGGCGCGCCATGGCAGGGCATGGAGGGCAAGGTCTTCTACGTGTGGTTCGATGCGCCCATCGAATACATCTCCGCCACCGCCGAATGGGCCGACGTCCACGGGCTGGGCGAGGAAGCCTGGCGGCGCTGGTGGCGAACCGACGAAGGCGCCGCGGATGTGCGCTACGTCCAGTTCATGGGCAAGGACAACGTGCCCTTCCACACGCTCTCCTTCCCGGCCACGCTGATGGGCTCGGACGAGCCGTGGAAGCTCGTCGATTACGTCAAATCCTTCAACTACCTCAACTACGACGGCGGCCAGTTCTCCACCAGCCAGGGGCGCGGCGTCTTCATGGACCAGGCGCTCTCGATCCTGCCGGCCGACTACTGGCGCTGGTGGCTGCTCTCGCACGCGCCCGAGTCGGGCGACAGCGAGTTCACCTGGGAGAATTTCCAGGCCAGCGTGAACAAGGACCTGGCCGATGTGCTGGGCAATTTCGTGAGCCGCATCACAAAGTTCTGCCGCGCGAAGTTCGGCGAGGCGGTGCCCGCGGGCGGCGCCTGGGGCCCGCGCGAGGAGGCGCTCCTCACCGATCTTTCCGCGCGGGTAGCGGCCTATGCGGCGCATATGGAGGCGATCGAGGTGCGCAAGGCCGCCGCGGAATTGCGTGCCATCTGGGCCGCCGGCAACGAGTACCTGCAATCCGCGGCCCCCTGGGCAGCCTTCAAGGACGACCCGGAACAGGCGGCGGCCACCACCCGGCTCGCGATCAACCTGATCCCGTTCTACGCCGCGCTCTCCGCCCCCTTCATCCCGGATGCCGCAGGGGAAATGCTTGCCGCGATGCGCGCCGAGGGAGCGGGCTGGCCCGGTGACGTGCGTGCCACGCTCTCGGCGCTGCCGCCCGGGCATGGTTTCACGGTGCCCGAGGTGCTGTTCCGCAAGATCGCCGACGAGGAGCGCGCCGAATGGCAGGCGCGCTTTGCCGGGCGGCGGTGACAGGCGCTGCGCCCTCCGCTACGCTCGCCCGGTCACCGAAACCCGAACCGCCGCCCATGTCGATCTGGTCCCGCATCACCGACGCGCTGTCCGCGCTCGCCAAGGGCGAAAGCCTCTCGGATGTCTTCGCGCGGCTGCGCACGCCGCCCGAGCGCTCGGTCGCATTCACCATCGCGGTGATCGCGCTC
>PHEG01000321.1 GCA_002842835.1 Alphaproteobacteria bacterium HGW-Alphaproteobacteria-2
CTCGAGCCCGTCAGCACGCATCTCGGCGGCGGTACCGTGGCCTTCCACGTCGAGCGGTGCAAGCCCCGCCTCGCGCAACACGGCGACCGTCTCGCGCACTGCTTCGGGCTCGTCTCGCCCCGCCGTGTAGCACAGCATTGCCGCACCGCTCGCCACCTCAGGCAGGCCGTCGCCGGGGCGCCGACCCAGCGTGACGAGCAACACATAAACGTCTGGCGCGGTGCTTGGCCCGTTCATTCCTGCCTCCGTTCGGTACGATCACTAGCGCGGGAGGAGCAGGCAACGCAACGCCCACGCCCGGACCCGGCAGGGGTCGGCGCTCGACAACCGACAGCCGTGAAGGCATCGGCAGGACGATGGACAGTCCCGGCCTCCCAAGATAAATACCTGAATACCATACACTGGTTGGTGATGGCCCTTGCAGGCACATTCGTGCGCGGGGCCTATCCAGGGCGTTAGTCAAGGTGTCAGCATGACCCTGGGTCATGAAGAGCGGTGTCTGCCTTCCAGGTTCGGTGAATGCTTTTGCAAGTCGGCGAGCGAGGGATGAGTGACATGAGGCGTCTTTTCGGCACTGACGGTGTACGCGGTCGCGCGAACACCCCCCCGATGACGGCAGAAATCGCTCTGCGCCTGGGAGCGGCCGTTGGCACCTACTTCCGCCGCAACCACGGCAACTCCGGCCATGGCGCCATCATCGGCAAGGACACGCGCCGCTCGGGTTACATGCTCGAGACGGCGCTGACGGCAGGGCTGACTTCTGCCGGGCTCAACGTGATGCTTCTGGGCCCGGTGCCGACGCCCGCAGTGGGCTTTCTTACCCGCTCGATGCGCGCCGATCTCGGCATCATGATCTCGGCAAGCCACAATCCGGCGCATGACAACGGCATCAAGTTCTTCGGCCCGGACGGATTCAAGCTCTGCGACGCGTCAGAAGCCGAGATCGAGGCACTGATGGCGGATGGACCCGAGGTGGCGGCGCCCGAGGCGATCGGACAAGTGCGCCGCATCGACGACGGGCTTGGCCGCTACGAGGAATACGCGAAGACGACCATCCCCACGGCCGTGCGGCTGTCGGGGCTGAAGGTGGTGGTGGACTGCGCCCATGGCGCCGCTTACCGCGCTGCCCCGACCGTGCTTTGGGAGCTGGGTGCCGAGGTGGTGTCGCTCGGCGTGAAGCCCGACGGGCAGAACATCAACCTCGGCTGTGGTTCGACCGATACCGCGGCGGCGGTCGCCGAGGTGCGGCACAGCGGCGCCGATATCGGCATCTGCCTCGATGGCGACGCCGACCGGGTGATCCTGATCGACGAGCACGGCACGGTCGCCGACGGCGATCAGGTGCTGGCACTGCTGGCCGGGCGCATGGCCGCGGCGGGCACGCTGCGCGGCGGCGCGCTGGTGACAACGGTGATGTCCAACCTCGGGCTGGAGCGCCATGTCGCGGATCTCGGGCTGCGGCTCGAGCGCACGGCGGTGGGCGATCGTTATGTGGTAGAGCGCATGCGCGCGGGTGGCTTCAACCTCGGTGGCGAGCAGTCAGGGCATGTGGTGATGACCGATCACACCACCACGGGCGACGGGTTGATCGCGGCATTGCAGGTGCTGACCGCCATGGCAGAGACGGGCGCGCGCGCCTCCGAACTTCTGCGCCGTTTCGAGCCGGTGCCGCAGCGGCTCGTAAACGTGCGTCTGAAGGCGGGACGCGACCCGCTCGATCTTCCGGACACTCCTCGACTCCGTGCTTGCGGAAGTGACCGGCGCGATTGAGGCCTCCGCCGCAGTGGCTGCCGAATAGCAGCAGAACTTTTTGAAGCCGACGCGACGCGGGAAAGATCAAAGGACAGATTGCATGTGCGGGATCATCGGCATCCTCGGGCGGCACGAAGTCGCTCCGGTCATTCTGGAAGCGCTGCGGCGGCTTGAGTACCGGGGTTACGACAGCGCCGGTATCGCCACGCTGCACGAGGGGCTGCTGGAGCGCCGCCGGGCGGTGGGCAAGCTCCACAACCTCTCCGATCTTCTGGTGACCGCGCCGCTGCGCGGGCGGGCAGGGATCGGACACACCCGCTGGGCCACGCACGGCGCGGCGACGGTCGGCAATGCGCACCCGCACCGCGCCGGGAGGGCGGCGGTGGTGCATAACGGTATCATCGAAAACTTCCGCGCACTGCGCGCGGAACTGACTGCACTCGGCAAGGGCTTCGAGAGCGACACCGACACCGAGACCATCGTTCACCTGATCGACATGCACCTGTCGCAAGGCCTCGACCCGCGCGCCGCCGCCGCGGCGACGCTTGCCCGCCTCGAGGGCGCCTTCGCGCTCTGCCTGCTCTTCGAGGGCGAGGAGAACCTGCTCATTGCCGCCCGGCGCGGCTCGCCGCTTGCCGTCGGCCATGGCGACGGCGAGGCCTTCGTAGGCTCCGATGCAATCGCGCTGGCGCCGCTGACCGAGCAGATCACCTATCTCGAGGAAGGCGACTGGGCGGTGTTGACGCGAGAAGGCGCCGAGATCTTCGATGCCACGGGCGCGCCGGTCAGCCGCGGGCAGGTTCGCATCGAGCGGGGCGCGGCGCAGGTGGACAAGTCGGGCTACCGGCATTTCATGGCCAAGGAAATCGCCGAACAGCCCGCACTGCTGGGAGCCGTGCTGGAGGCCTACCGCGTGGGCAGCTCGCAAGGGCTTGCGCTGCCCGCCGAGATCAGCTTCGCCGGTTGCGAGAGGCTGGTGTTGGTTGCCTGCGGCACCGCCCATTACGCCTGCCATGTAGCGAAATACTGGTTCGAGCAGATCGCCCGGCTGCCCGTGGAAATCGAGATTGCCTCGGAGTTCCGCTACCGTGACCCGGTGCTGCCCGAGCGCGGCATGGCGATCTTCGTCAGCCAGTCGGGCGAGACGGCCGACACGCTCGCGGCGTTGCGCTATGCGAAAGGAAAGGTCGCGCGGGTCATCTCGGTGGTGAACGTGCCCACCTCCTCGATCGCCCGCGAAAGCGAGGTGGCGCTGCCGATCCATGCCGGGGTCGAGGTGGGTGTTGCCTCGACCAAGGCCTTCACCTGCCAGTTGGCCGTGCTGCTGATCCTGGCGCTGCGTGCGGCGGCGGATCGCGGGCACCTTTCGCCCGAGGCGATGATGGCGCGCCTGGCAGAACTGCGCGGTGTGCCTGCGCTGATGGCGGAGGCACTGCTTCTGGAAGATCAGCTCGCCATCCTCTCGAGCGAGATCGCCGCCGCACAGGACGTGCTGTTCCTGGGCCGTGGGCAGATGTATCCGCTGGCGCTGGAAGGTGCGCTGAAACTCAAGGAAATCAGCTATATTCATGCCGAGGGCTATGCCGCCGGAGAGCTGAAGCACGGGCCCATCGCACTTATCGACGGCGAGGTGCCGGTGATCGTTCTAGCGCCCAGGGATGCACTCTACGACAAGACCATGTCGAACATGCAGGAAGTGATGGCGCGAAACGGGCTGGTGCTGCTGTTCAGCGATGCCGAGGGCTGCGCCGACGCCGAAGGCATTTGGCGCAGCCTCGCGCTGCCCACCGTCGCACCGTGGCTTGCGCCGCTCGTCTATGCGCTGCCGGTGCAGCTTCTCGCCTACCATGCCGCGCTCGCGCGCGGAACCGATGTGGATCAACCTCGCAATCTCGCAAAATCCGTCACGGTTGAGTGATGGCTGGCATTTACATGCATGAATTGCGTGCGGGGGGGCTTTCGGGCTAGAAGCCCGATGACATGAACAAGACCGACGGCCTCGCACGCCACATCACTCCTACTCCTGCCAAACCGGGCGTCGAGGCCGACGAGAAAGCGTTCTCTCGGGCAATCTGGGTGACAAATCCGCGGTGAACACCGAAACCGTGGTGCTGACCTCGCGCGGGCTTGTCGGGCGGCTGGTTGATACGCTGGATCTGACATCAGATCCCGAATTCAACCCCACGCTGAGAGAGCGGTCACCTTACGCACCGGAGGTCCTGATCGGCGGGCTGGTCCGGCTGATCACCGGCAAGGAGCCCGTCTCGCCGACCGAGCGGGAGATCCGCAACCGGGTGATCGATGCGGTGATCGAGGCCCTTTCCGTGCGCAACCTGCGTGACTCGCTTGCATTCGATGTCTCCTTCACAACCAAGAATGCCGAGAAATCCGCGCACATGGCGAATGCGCTGGCGGAGCTTTACATCCGCAACCAGCTCGAGGTGAAGTTCCTCGCCAACGAACGAGCGAGCGGGTTCCTGAGCGAACGAGCCGCCGAACTGAAACAGGCGATCGAGACCCAGGAACGCGAACTGAACAGCTTCCGCGATCGGGCGCAGCTCGTAAGCCCCGAGGGAGTGGATGCGCGCTCGCGCCAACTCAAGGATCTGCGCGAGCGACTCCAGTCGCAGCGCCAGGCGCTGGCGGAAGCCGAAGTAGGCCTCGCTGCGCTGCGCGCGCTGCACGCGGCAGGCAATTACGACGGCATCGCGCGCGCCTCCGGCGACCCGGTCCTGAGCCGGGCGCTCGCCGATGCGCGCCGCGGCGCGCTCGAGGACGCCACGCTCGACCAACTCGTCGATACGGTGATCGCCCGCTCCGAGGCCGCCGCGAAACGGCAGGGCGACCAGATCGCAACCCTCTCGGCCTCCGAGCGGCAGCTTGCCGCGGATCTCGACCAGCAGGCCGGAGAGTTGATCGCGCTCCAGCAGATGGAGCGCGAGACCGAGGCGACGCGTCTGCTCTACGAGAGCTTCCTCGCACGGCTGAAGGAAACCAACGTGCAGCGCGGCCTGCAGCAATCCGACAGCCGCCTGTTGTCGGAGGCCGTGCCGCGACCGCCCTCCTCGCCGAAGAAACCGCTCGTGGTGGCGCTCTCGCTGGCGCTGGGCATCATGGCCGGCATGGGCTGGGTGCTCATCCGCGAAATGGGGCGCAACACCTTCCGCACCGCCGAGGACCTTCGCGCAGCCACGGACGAGACGGTGATGGGCGCCATCCCGCTGATCCCGGGCAAGCGGCGGCAGGACACCTTTGCCTATCTGCGCGACAAGCCGGCCTCGGTCGTCGCCGAAGCGGTCCGCAACCTGCGCACCTCGCTGCTGATGTCGAACATCGACCGTCCGCCGCAGGTGATCATGATCACCTCCTCGTTGCCGGGCGAGGGCAAGACCGCCATCTCCCTGGGTCTTGCGTTAAACATGAACTCGCTCGGCAAGCGCGTGCTGCTGATCGAGGGCGACATCCGCCGTCGCGCCTTCGCCAGGTATTTCGCGACGGGCGAGACGCGTTCTCTGATTGAGGCTATGACAAACCCCGCCATTCTGGAGTGCGGCGGGGAGTTGCACAACGACGTGCTGGGCGTGGACCTCCTGACCGGAACGAAGGTCGCCGTGAACGCTGCCGACCTCTTCGCCTCGCAAAGCTTCGGCGAGTTCATGGCCGCCGCGCGCACCAACTACGACTACATCCTCATCGACACGCCGCCGGTACTTGTGGTGCCCGATGCACGCGTGATCGGCCGACACGCGGATGCGATC
>PHEG01000322.1 GCA_002842835.1 Alphaproteobacteria bacterium HGW-Alphaproteobacteria-2
GAGCGCATGCGCACCCAGTCGGCGATCGACCGCGCCGTGCTGGCGGCGGCCTCGCTGTCTCAGCCGCTTAGCGCGCAGGAGGTCGTTGAGAGCTATTTCCAGAAGTCAGGCGTCGTTGGCGAGGTGAGCATCAGCGAGGATCGCGGCATCAATTTCCGCACCGTCTCGGCCACTTCGCAGGTCGAGGTGCCGACGCGCTTCATGCGCATGGTCGACCGCACGATGCTGCTGGGCCAGTTGAGCCCCGAGCTTGCCGTGCATGACGGCGTGTTCACGCTGGGCACCGCGTCGGGTGCCACGGCGATCGAGAACATCCCGAACATCGAGATATCGCTCGTGCTCGACAACTCCGGATCAATGGGTTCCAACCAGCGCCTCACCAATCTCAAGGTCGCGGCGAAGGAATTCGTCAACGCGATGCTCTGCAACCCGACCGACCCGAGCGACGGGGCAGACTGCACCGTCGAGGACGGGCGCGTGTCGATGACCATCGTGCCCTATAACGAGCAGGTAAACGCGGGTGAGGACCTGCTGAACCAGTTCAACGTGTCGAGCGAGCACAATTTCTCGCACTGCGTGACCTTTGACGAGGCTGATTTCGCCAGTCGGGCGATCCCCGTCGATATGCCGCTCCAGCGCACCGGGCATTTCGACCCCTGGTCGAGCAACCGCGTCACCCCGCGCGAGACGAGCCGCGTGTGCAAGACCGATGCGGGTGCGCCGATCACCGTGCTGGAGAAGGATCGCACGCGGCTCAAGCAACGCATCGACGCGCTGGTGGCGAACGGCAACACCTCGATCGACCTCGGGATGAAGTGGGGCGTGGCTCTGCTCGATCCGGCGGCTCAGCCAGTGGTGAACGGGCTGGCCGACCTGAACATCGTGAACAGCGTGTTCCGCGGTCGCCCGGTGGCCTACGACAATACCGAGACCATCAAGGTCGTCGTGCTGATGACCGACGGCGAGAACACCTCGCAGCACCAGTTGAAGCCGCAGTATCGCGACGGGCCGTCGGAGTTCTGGAGGAGCACCAAGCTTTCCTCTGACAACAACGACAAGGACGGAGACTTCTATGTCATCCGGCGTGTCTTCTCTGGCGGGTCGGTGCAATATTACTATCCGAACTACAGCGGCTCGACCATCCAGTCGGGTTTCTCAAGAGGCTGGGCCAGCCAGCCTGATTACCGGCGCATCTGCAGCGGCTCCAATTGCAGCTTCCAGCGCCGCCCGGACCAGGCGACCCGCATGGATCATCCCGATCTCTGGAACGAGGTCGCCGCGCGCTATTACGACAGCTTCTCCTGGCTCGAGACGCCCTATGTCTGGACCAACAACGGACCCAAGAACGACCGGCTCGAGGACATCTGCGATGCCGCCAAGGGGCAGGGCGTCGTCGTGTTCTCGATCGGCTTCGAGGCTCCGACGAACGGACGCACGGTGCTGCGCAATTGTGCGAGCTCCTTCAACCACTATTTCGACGTGAAGGGGCTCGAGATATCGGATGCCTTCCAGGCGATCGCGTCGGCGATCAACAACCTGAAGCTCATCCAATGATCGGGCAGGTGTTCATCGCACTGGCGCGGGTCACGTCACTGCTCTCGCGGCTATGGCGTCGCGAGACCGGGACGGCTTCGGTGGAGTTCGTGATCGTCTTCCCGGCCTTCATCGCCTTTCTTGCCTCGGCGAGCGAGTCGGGGCTGCTGCTCTCGCGCCACGTGATGTTCGAGCGCGGCGTAGATGTCGCGGTGCGCGCGATCCGGCTGTCGAGCGGTGCGCCGGTGGACCGCGACGCAATCCGCGACACGATCTGCCAGCAGGCTATGGTATTCCCCGATTGCGAGGCCAACCTGCTGCTCGAAATGACGCGCATCTACGACTCCGACAATGATGTCTGGACCTATCCGGCGACCAACACGACCTGCGTGGACCGCACCGAGACCGTGCAGCCGGTCACTCAGTTCGTCTCGGGCCAGCCCAACGAGATCATGTTGCTGCGCGCCTGCATGGTGGTGGACCTGATGTTCCGCGACATGTGGCTGGGCGGGGCGCTTCAGAAGGACGCCAGCGGCGGCTACCAGATCGTCACCGCCAGCGCGTTCGCCGTGGAACCGAGGTGACATCATGCTGCGCGGATTGCGAGTGCACATCGGCTGCTTCCTGCGCGAGACCCGCGCGACCGTGTCGGTCGAGACGGTGCTCGTCTTCCCGATGCTCGCCTGGTGGTATATCGGCGCCTATGTCTTTTTCGACGCCTATCGCAGCTATGCGGCGTCCGTCCGGTC
>PHEG01000323.1 GCA_002842835.1 Alphaproteobacteria bacterium HGW-Alphaproteobacteria-2
GAGCGAGGGCGGACAGTCGATCAGCACGATCTGCGGGCAGCCCGGTGTGGCGACGAAGGCTTCGATGGCCCTCCGCAGGCGGGTCAGGCGCTGCGGGTCTCGCCCGAGCTGGACATCCGCCGCGCTGAGGTCGGCCGAGGCGGGGCAGAGCCCGAGACCCGGTATCCCGGTCGGGCGCACCGCTTCGGCGAGTTCGACGCCGTCGAGAAGTACATCGCCAGAAGTTGTTCCGCGGGTGTCGGTTGTTACGCCGAGTCCGGTCGAGGCATTTCCCTGCGGGTCAAGATCGATGAGAAGCACGGAGACATGAGCCTCGGCGAGGGCGGCGGCGAGATTGATTGCCGTCGTCGTCTTACCCACGCCGCCCTTCTGGTTGGCGATCGCGATGGTTCTGGGCCGGATGCCTTGGTCAGACATCCGCAAGTCCATCGATAACAAGTATCCGCGCCGCCGGGTCCGTGAGGCTGGGGGCTGCGGCCATCGTGAATGTCCCGGTCGCTCTCGCTTCCCGGGCTTCCTTCTCCCAATTCGCACCCTTGGGGAAGATTGCCCGCCCACCGGGGCGCAGATGCCGTCGCGCGAGCGGCACGAGCCTTGCGAGCGGCGCGAGGCCGCGGGCAGTCACGACGTCGGCCGCGCGAGCCGGCAAATCTTCGGCTCTGGCCACGAGAACGCGCAAGGTGACGTCCATGCTCCGGGCCGCCTCGCGGAGAAAGACGGCCTTGCGGCGGTCAGCCTCCACCAGTTCGGTGCACAATTTCGGCCGGAACTCCACCGCGAGCACCGCAAGGACGAGACCGGGCAACCCGGCACCCGAGCCGAGGTCACAAAGGCTGCGCGCATCCTCTGGAATGTGGGCAAGCAGCTGGGCGCTGTCGAGGATGTGGCGCTCGCGCAGATCGGCGAGCGTTGTGGGGGCCACGAGATTGATGCGGGAAGACCAGCGCGCCAGCATCTCCGCGTAGAGATCGAGCCTGTGTAATGTTTCACATGAAACATTCTGGCTCCTGCTCCAGTCGACCCAGGTTGTTGGCCCGATGTCACGAGGCACGACGGCGCTCCGACGCACGGAGATGCGCGAGGATCAGCATCAGGGCGGCCGGCGTCATGCCTTCGATCCGGCCTGCCTGCCCGAGGTTGCGGGGGCGGATACGAACCAGTTTTTCCCGCAGTTCTGCCGAGAGCCCCGGCAGCGCAGAATAGTCGAAATCGTCAGGGACGGAGCGTGCTTCGTCTCGACCGAGTTGCGCCTGCTCCATCTGCTGGCGATCGAGGTAGTTGCGGTAAAGCGCTTCTATCTCGACCTGGCGACACACCGCCTGCGGCAGACTGGCAATTTCCGGCCAGATCCGGGCGAGGAGACGGCAGTCAATGTTCGGGTAGGACAGAAGATCCATCCCGCTGCGGCGCTGTCCGTCCGCGTTGAGAGAAAGGCCGTGTCCGCGAGCCTCCGTGGGGGTGAGGTTGATTGATTCGAGGAACTGGCGCGCTGACGCAAGGGCCGCTCTGCGCACCTCGAAGCGCGCCGCACGCTCCGACCGCACCAGCCCGACCGCAACCCCTGTCTCGGTCAGCCGGAGATCTGCATTGTCTGCACGCAGGTGCAGCCGGAACTCCGCCCGCGACGTAAACATCCGGTAAGGCTCCGTCACGCCGCGCGTGACGAGGTCGTCTATCATCACGCCGATGTAGGACTCGCGCCGAGAAGGCGTGAAAGCATCGCGGCCGAGCACGGAAAGCGCCGCATTTGCGCCGGCAACAAGCCCCTGCGCTGCTGCTTCCTCGTAGCCGGTCGTGCCGTTGATCTGCCCGGCAAGAAAAAGGCCAGGGCTGCCGGTTACCCGCAACGTCATGTCCAGACAGGTCGGATCCGCGTGATCGTACTCGATGGCATAGCCCGGCCGCAGGATCACCGCGTCTTCGAGCCCGGCGATGGAGCGGACATATTCTTCCTGAACCTCCGCAGGCAGCGACGTGGAGATCCCGTTGGGATAAACCGTGTGATCTTCCAGGCCTTCAGGTTCGAGAAATACCTGATGCGACTCCTTTTCGGCGAACCGCACGACCTTGTCCTCGATCGAAGGGCAGTAGCGCGGCCCTCGACTCTCGATATGCCCTCCGCAGGACGGGCCCATCGGAGAGAAAGGAACACATGACCGGCTCGTCGTCACCCGGCTGCATGTCGAGCCTGTCCCAGTGGATGGTGCGCCCGTCAAGCCGCGGCGGCGTCCCGGTCTTCAATCGCCCGAGCCGAAGGCCCAGGTCGCGCAGCCGGGCGCTCAGGCGCTGCGCGGCGGGATCTCCCATCCGCCCACCAGGCGTGCTGCGGTCGCCTATATGGATCACGCCGCCGAGAAACGTTCCTGTCGTCAACACGATCGCCCCGCTCCTGAGAATGGAGCCATCGGCAAGGGTAACGCTGACATCATCCGCGCGGCCGGCCTTCAGATCGACGACCTCTCCCTCGACCACCGTCAGGTTCTCCTGAAGGTCGATGGCGCCCTGGATCGCGGCACGGTAGGCGTTCCTGTCGGTCTGGACTCTCGGCCCCTGCACCGCGGGCCCACGTCGGCGGTTCAGCAGGCGGAACTGGATGCCCGCCGAATCCGCCGCACGAGCCATCGCACCGTCGAGTGCGTCGATCTCGCGGACAAGATGCCCCTTTCCCAGGCCGCCAATCGCAGGGTTGCAACTCATGACCCCGATCGAGGTGCGCGTCATGGTGACAATCGCCGTCTCGACGCCCAGCCGCGCCGAAGCCAGCGCCGCCTCGACCCCGGCGTGGCCGCCCCCAACCACGATTACGCCGAAATCGGGTTTCACGTGAAACACCCTCACTTCCCCAAACAGAATCGCGAGAAAATATCGTCTAGAAGGTCCTCGACGTCCACCCGCCCGATAAGCCCCTCGAGGGCAATGACCCCAGAACGCATGTCCGAGGCGGCGAACTCCAGCCGACTCTCGCCCTCGTCCATCGCGGCCGCAGCGGATTGCAGGGCGCTCCGCGCCCGATCAACTGCCCGAACGTGTCTTTCCCGGGTGAGCAAAGACGCCCCGGCCACACGTGGCCGGAGCCGGGCGGCGATCTCGGCCACGAGATCGTCGACGCCCGTACCGGTCAACCCGGAAACCGCCCGCACCTCGCGTTCCAGCAAGTCTGCCTTGCCACGAACGACGATGTCCCCCTCCTGCCGCGCAACATCCTCCGGCAATCCGGACTCCACAGCAAGAAAGACCCGCAGATCGGCCGCTTCCGCCCGCGCGATCGCCTGCGCCACGCCCAGACGCTCGACGGGGTCCTCGGAATCGCGAATCCCGGCCAGATCGAGCAGAGTGACCGGTATGCCGTCGAGGTCGAGTCTCGCTTCCAGCACATCCCGCGTGGTGCCCGGGACCTCCGTCACCAGCGACACGGACCGCCCGACGATGCGATTCATCAAAGTGGACTTGCCCGCGTTGGGCCAACCCACGATCGCAACCTCGAAGCCCTGGCGCAACCGCTCCGCTGCTGGCGCGCCCTTGAGCAGGCCGTCACACCAGGCCACCACCCCTTCCAGCGCATCCCTTACCGGCGCCCAGTCCGGTTCCACGCCATCCTCGCCGAATTCGAGCGCCGCCTCGATAAGCGCTGCCGCCTCGACGAGACGGCTGCGCCAGGCCTCCGCCTCAACACCAAGCGCGCCGCCGAGAAGCCGCATGGCCTGAATTCGCTGGGCGCGGGTCTCCGCATCTATCAGATCCGCAAGCCCCTCGACTTCCGTCAGGCCGATCCGACCAAGTTCCAGCGCCCGCCGCGTGAACTCTCCGGGCTCCGCGGCCCGGAACCCCGCAGCGCGTCCAAGCACCTCCAGAACGCCCCCGATTACCGCGAGGCTCCCATGAAGATGCAGCTCCGCCATTGCCTCGCCAGTGAAGCTCTCTCCTTCGCGGAACAGCACGACCAGCGCTTCGTCGAGAATCTCGCCTTGGGATTCGCGCAGACGCCGCAACTGCAACTTGCGCGGAACAGGTGCGGGAAAGCCGAAAAGCGCGCCGACCTCACCCGCGCGCGGCCCCGAAATCCGAACTATCGCGACCCCGGAGCGCGCCCGGGGCGTCGCCAGCGCATAGATCGTGTCGTTTTCCGATCTGGACCCGTGCATCCCTGCTCAGGTGTTCATCGCTTCGAAGAACTCGGCATTGTTCTTGGTCTGCTTCATCTTGCCGAGCAGGAAC
>PHEG01000324.1 GCA_002842835.1 Alphaproteobacteria bacterium HGW-Alphaproteobacteria-2
GCGAAATCGTCGCCGCGCTTCGACCGCCGTTCCTCGATTGCCTCGCCCGCATTCTTCAGCAGATTGGTCAGCGCCTGGCCGATCATCGTCTCGTCGATCTCGGCGGGCAGCGTCCCCTCCGGCATGTCGAGCATGAAATGCACCCCCGGCTGTCCGTTCTGCTGCAGGAAGACGGAATCGCGCAGCACCCGCGCAAGATCTCTCTCGCGCCGCTCGGGCACCGGCATTCGGGCGAAGCGCGAGAACTCGTCCACGATGCGGCGCAGATCGCCCGTCTGGCGGATGATCACGTCGGTGTACTGGTCGAGCGCCTCGGCCTCGGCGCCGCCGATGTGGCGGAACTTGCGCTTGAGCCGCTCGGCGGAGAGCTGGATGGGGGTGAGCGGGTTCTTGATCTCGTGTGCGATGCGCCGCGCCACGTCGCCCCAGGCGGCCATGCGCTGCGCGCTCACCAAGTCGGTCACGTCATCGAAGGCCACCACATAGCCTTCCAGCTCGCCGCGGGCGTTGCGCCGCACCGCCATGCGCACCAGAAGCCGCTCGGCCTTGCCGCCGCGGGTCACCGGCAGCTCTTCCTGTGCCGCCTCGCGGCCGCTCTCGACCAGCGCGGCGAAGAGCGCGGCGAACTCCGGCACCGCGGCGGCGAGGTCGAGCGCCTGCGCCTGTGCCTCGTCGAGCCCCAGGAGCCGCTCCGCCGAGCGGTTGGCGAAGTCGATCCGCCCCTCGGCATCGAGCCCGATCACCCCGGCCGTAACCGAGGAGAGCACGCTGTCGAAGAGCCGCCTTCGCCGCTCCGTCTGGCGGTGACTGTCGAGGATCGCGTCACGCTGCGCCTTCAACTGGCGGGTCATCTGGTTGAAGACGCGGCCCAGCATCGCGATCTCGTCGTCGCCCCGCGCCACCACCACCTGCTGCTCGAGGTCGCCCGCCCCCACCGCCTCGGCAGCCTCGACGAGGTGGCCTACCGGCTGTGCCAGCCGTTCGGCGAACCACAGCCCGAGCCAGATCGCGGCGAGGATCAGGAGGACCGCGAAGCCGAGATAGATCAGCCCGAACTCGAACAGGAGCCGCCCGCGCTCGGACTCGAGCTGGTTGTAGAGCCCGACCGTCGCCTGGGTCTCGTCGAGCAGCGCCAGAATGGCCCCATCCACATCGCGCGAGACATAGAGGTAACGGTCCTCCCAGGCCGCGAGGCGCTTGAGCGCACGAAACTCGTTCGTCGGCCAGTCCTCGATCAGCACCAGCTCGCCTGCCGTGGCACGCGCCAGCGCCTCTTCGGAAGGCCGCTCGAAATCAAAGAGATAGCTACGGTCGCCGCGTGCACGCAACTCGGCCCCGCCGTCGATCACATAGGCCTCGCGCAGCCCGCGCTGGATCTGCTGCTGGCCCTGGGTGAGAAGCTGCCGCAGCTCGGCGTCGCCCATTAAGCGCGCCCGGGCGCGGCTGCGGTCGAGGAACTCGGCCAGCACCCGTGTGTCTTCAGAAAGGTCGTCGCGGTGCTCCTGCTGATAGGCGTTCGCCGCCGCCACCGAGGAGGAGAGCGCGTTGCGCACCCGCTCCGAGAACCAGCCCTCGAGCCCGAAATTGACCGTCAGCACGGCGAAGACGGCGACGAGCACGGTGGGGATCAGCGCCACGATGCTGAAAACCCCGGTCAGCCGCAGATGCAGCCGCGAACCCGCCGAACGCGCCCGCCGCGCGGCAACCATGCGCGCCACGCGTTGTGCCACCAGCGCGGCGAGGATCAGCACATAGATGAGATCGGCGAGCAGGACGGCGCGCAGCCGTCCCTGCCCGATGCCCGCCTCGAAGACGTTGAGCACCGCAAAGGTGAGCCCCGCCAGAACCGGACCCAGAGCCACCAGCCCCAACGTGGCCAGCGTGCGAAGCCCTCGGCTCCGGCGCAGCCTGTCGAGCCGCCCCCAGCGCGGATTCTGAGTCGTGCTCTCCAAGACGTCTCTTCCGGCCCGGCGCCCGCCGACCGCTCCAAAGGTCACACCTGTGGCCTGATTACATCAGCTTCCGGCGGCGTGTCACCTGCAGATCGATCGCGCCGATCTTCTTGCGCAAAGTATTGCGATTGATTCCCAGAAGCTCGGCGCAGCGCGCCTGGTTGCCGCCGGTGGCGTCGAGCGCGATGGCGATCAGCGGCGCTTCCATCTCGCGCAGGATGCGCTGGTAGAGCCCGGGTGGCGGCAGGCTGCCGCCATGCAGGTCGAAATAACGGCGCAGATGTGCCTCGACCGAATCCGCGAGCTTCTCGCCCGCCGGGTGCGGCGAGCGCGAGCCGCGTCATCAGGCTTTCGAGCTGGCGCAGGTTGCCGGGCCAGGCATAGGCCTTGACCACGGCGAGCGCTCCGGCCGAGAGCTGCCGCGGCGGGGAGCCGTCGCGTGACGCGCGTTGCAGGAAATGCGCGGCTAGAAGAGCGATGTCCTCGACGCGTTCGCGCAGGGGCGGCAGGCTCACGGACACGCCGTCGAGCCGAAAGAAGAGATCGGCGCGGAAGCGGCCCTCGGCCATGGCGGCGTCGAGCGGGCCGGGCGCGGTGGCCATGATGCGCGGTCCGCCCTCGGACAGCGCGTCGAGCATGCGCGTGACGCGCAGTTGCGTCTCGGCGTCGAAATCTGCCACGCCGTCGAAGACGATGGTGCCGCCCCGCGCCTGGGCGAGCACCGCGGAGGGCCCGTCGGCTCCCGCCAGCCGTGCTGCATCGGCCACCACGAAGGGCTGGTGGCGACGGTCGGAGAGGTCGTGGACGGTGCGTGCGACGAGCGATTTTCCGGTGCCCGACTCGCCCATGACCAGCACCGGCAGATCGGCGTTGAGCACCCGCGCGATGAGCCTGTAGAGCGCCTGCATCGCCGGGCTGCGACCCACGAGCGGCAGGCTCTCGCGCGCCTCGGAACCCGTGACCGGCTGGGACGTCGCAGCGGGCCGAGGCCGGGCGCGGCGCAACTCGAGCGCACGGGCCGAGCGCTTCATCAGGTCGGGCAGATCGAACGGCTTGGGTAGATAATCGAACGCTTCGAGCTCGTTGGCGCGGATCGCCGTCATGATGTTGTTCTGCGCCGAGATCACGATCACCGGCAGGTCGGGCCGAGCCGCTGCGATCTTAGGCAACATGTCGAGCCCGTTGCCGTCGGGCATCATCACGTCCGTGATCACCAGGTCGCCGCGCCCCTCCTCGGCCCAGCGCTGCAGGGTCACCAGCGACGAGGTGGCATGCACCCGGCATCCCGCGCGCGTCAGCGCCTGGGTCAGCACCGTTCGAATCGTGCGGTCGTCGTCGGCGACCAGGACCGTGCCGTCCATCAGAAGATACCTCCCTTCATGTCACCCCCTCCGCCTTCGGCGCCAGTGGCAGCGACACGCGGAACACCGTGCGCCCCGGCATCGATTCCACCGCCACCCAGCCCTCGTGTTCGGTCACGATCTTCGAGACCAGCGCGAGCCCCAGCCCGGTGCCGTTCTCGCGGCCCGAGACGAAGGGCTCGAATATCTGGTCGGCGATGGCGGACGGCAGGCCCGGACCGTCGTCGATCACCTCGACATGCACCGGCACCGGGCCGCTGCTGCCATCGGCGCGGCGCAGTCGGAGGCTCGCGTCGAAATGCGTGCGCAGCCGGATCGTGCCACCCGCTGGCCCGGCCGCCTCGGCGGCGTTCTTGAGCAGGTTCTGGAACACCTGCACCATGGCATCG
>PHEG01000325.1:0-2812 GCA_002842835.1 Alphaproteobacteria bacterium HGW-Alphaproteobacteria-2
GCTGGCGACTGCACGGCAGCCCCGCCTATGCCTTCGACGCGGCAAGCGGCACGATGCGCTGCGCGCAGGCGGTGGTGAAGGAGATGCCGGGCACATACGGCCCCGCGATGAAGCTGGGGGATCTCTGAGCGTGGGCAAGACCAGCGCGGGCCGCTTCTTCGAGGATTACCGGCTGGGCGAGGTGATCGCCCATGCCGTGCCGCGTACCCTGTCGGGAGGCGAGCGGGCGCTCTATCATGCGCTCTACCCGGCACGCCACGCGCTCGCATCGTCGGATGCCTTCGCCCAAGCCTGCGGGCTCGGCGCCGCACCGCTCGACGAACTCATCGTCTTCCACACCGTCTTCGGCAAGACGGTGCCCGACATCTCGCTCAACGCGGTGGCCAACCTCGGCTATGCCGAAGGGCGCTTCCTCGCGCCGGTCTTCCCGGGCGACACGCTCAGCGCGAAGTCGCAGGTGATCGGGCTGCGCGAGACCTCGAACGGCAAGTCCGGCGTCGTCTGGGTGCGCACGCGCGGCCTCGACCAGCGCGGCGCGGCGGTTCTGGAGTATGTGCGCTGGGTTATGGTGCGCAAGCGCGACCCCGACGCCGCGGCGCCCGAGACGGTGGTGCCCGACCTTCCCCCGGCAGTGGCCGCCGCCGATCTTGTGGTTCCGCCGGGCCTCGACTTCACCCGCTACGACTTTTCGCTGGCCGGAGAACCGCACCGCTGGGGCGACTATGCCGTGGGCGAGGTGATCGGCCATGTCGATGGCGTGACCATGGCGGGCATGTCATCAGCCTGGCCCGCGCGCTTTCCTTCAACGGGCTCGCCAATGCTCAGCCGGTGGTGGCGATCAACGCAGGTGCCCACGCCACCCCCTGTTTCGCGGGCGATACCGTCACCGCCTGGTCGGAGGTGCTCGACAAGGCGGCAACGCCCGCGCCCGGTGTCGGCGCGATCCGCCTGCGGCTGGTTGCGACGAAGGGCGCGGGGCCCGAAGCCGGGTTGAGGGACGATGCGGGGCGCTACCTGCCGCATGTGCTGCTCGATCTGGACCTCTGGACGCTGATGCCGCTGTGATCACGCTGCAATCCGGTCGAACCGCTCGGCGGCCCCGCGACCCGCACGGCCCGAGTCGCGCGCCGGGCACGTCACGCCCCGCAGAAGGTGCAGGCGCGGCCCGGGCGCGCCATTCGTGATCGCAAGAAACCCGGGCGTGATCACGATGTCCGGAGAATCTGCGCGCATGACGCCGCCCCGCAGCATTTTTTCCGCCCGGCCATGTGACAAGCCCGACAAAGCGCGTTAGTGTCCGCCCCGAACAGGACCACCAGCAAGGGGGCCGCCATGGCCGACGTGAACCGGGGCAACCGCCCGCTGTCACCCCACGCCACGATCTATCGCTGGCCGCTCAACGCCATCCTCTCGATCATGTTCCGCGCCACCGGCGTCGCCATGTCGCTTGCCGCGCTGCTCGTGGTCTGGTGGTTTCTCGCTGCCGCCACCTCGCCCGGCTACTTCGCCACCGCGGAGGCGGTGCTGACCTCGGTCCTGGGCGACATCGTGCTGACGCTCAGCCTCGCCGCGCTCTGGTTTCACTTCTGCAACGGGATCCGCCATCTGATCTGGGACACCGGAAGCTGGTTCGGCGGCGGCCGCGTGCATCTGACCGGCGTCATCGCCATCGCCGCCGCGGCGGCGCTCACCATTCTCACGCTCGCCATCGCCTGAGGAGGACACCATGGCCTACCGCACCCCGCGCGCCCGCGTCAGTGGCCTTGGCTCGGCAAAATCCGGCACCTCGCACTGGTGGGAACAGCGCATAACCTCGGTCGCGCTCGTCGTGCTGACGCCGCTCTTCGTCATTCCCTTTGCCTACAACCTCGGCGAGGGCTACGACCGCGCGCTTGCGGCCTACAGCCACCCCTTCAACGCGATCACCGCGATCGCCTTCATCGTCACGGCATTCCTGCATCTCTACCAGGGCCTGCAGGTGGTGATCGAGGACTACGTCCACCACAAGCGCACAGAGATCTTCCTCATCATCGGGGTGCGGCTCTTCTGCGCGCTGGCGGCGCTGGTGGGGGTCTATTCCGTGATTGTCATCGCGCTGCGCGCCTGAGCAGGAGAGAGCCATGTCGGCTTACGAGATCGAGCATCATCAATACGATGTCGTCGTGGTGGGCGCGGGTGGCTCGGGGCTGCGCGCCACGCTCGGCATGGCAGAGCAGGGGCTGAGCACCGCCTGCGTGACCAAGGTCTTCCCGACCCGCAGCCATACCGTGGCCGCCCAGGGCGGCATCGCCGCGTCCCTCGGCAACATGGGTCCCGACCACTGGCAGTGGCACATGTACGACACGGTGAAGGGCTCCGACTGGCTGGGCGACACCGACGCGATGGAATATCTGGCGCGCGAGGCGCCCAAGGCCGTCTACGAGCTGGAACATTACGGCGTGCCGTTTTCCCGCACCGAGGAGGGCAAGATCTACCAGCGCCCCTTTGGCGGGCATACGACCGAGTTTGGTGAGGGCCCGCCGGTGCAGCGCACCTGCGCCGCCGCCGACCGCACCGGGCATGCGATCCTGCACACGCTCTACGGCCAGAGCCTCAAGCAGAAGGCCGAGTTCTTCATCGAGTACTTCGCCACCGACCTGCTGATGAGCGAGGACGGCCAGTGCCGCGGCATCCTTGCCTGGAAGCTCGACGACGGCACGCTGCACGCCTTCCATGCGCGCATGGTGGTGCTGGCGACGGGGGGCTACGGGCGTGCCTATTTCTCGGCCACCTCGGCGCATACCTGCACGGGCGACGGCAACGGCATGGTGGC
>PHEG01000325.1:2892-6157 GCA_002842835.1 Alphaproteobacteria bacterium HGW-Alphaproteobacteria-2
ACCACCTGCCGCCCGAGACGCTGAAGCTGCGCCTGCCCGGCATTTCCGAGTCTGCGCGCATCTTCGCGGGCGTGGACCTGACGCGCCAGCCGATACCGGTGCTGCCCACGGTGCACTACAACATGGGGGGGATCCCGACGAACTACTGGGGCGAGGTGCTGAACCCCACCAAGGACGATCCCGATGCGGTGACGCCCGGCCTCATGGCCGTGGGCGAGGCGGCGAGCGCCAGCGTGCACGGCGCGAACCGGCTCGGCTCCAACTCGCTGATCGACCTCGTGGTCTTCGGCCGCGCCGCGGCGATCCGCGCGGGGCAGGTGCTGGAGCGGGACGGTGCGATCCCCGAGGCGCCGAAGGCGGCGATCGACGCGGCGCTGGCACGCTTTGACCGCTTCCGCCACGCTAAGGGCGCCGTGCCGACCGCCGCGCTGCGCGACGAGATGCAGCACACGATGCAGCAGGACGCCGCCGTCTTCCGCACCGACAAGACCCTGGCCGAGGGTGTGGCGAAGATGACCGCGGTGGCGGGCAAGATGGGCGACATCGCGGTGACCGACCGCTCGCTGATCTGGAACTCCGACCTGATGGAGACGCTGGAACTCGACAACCTGATGCCCAACGCGCTGGCCACCATCGTCTCGGCCGAGGCGCGCAAGGAAAGCCGCGGCGCGCACGCCCACGAGGACTACCCCGAGCGCGACGACAAGACCTGGCGCAAGCACACGCTGGCGACGGTCGAGGGCACGAAGGTGACGCTTGCCTACCGCCCCGTGCATACCGAGCCGCTGACCCCGGCCGACAAGGGCGGCATCGACCCGAAGAAGATAGCGCCCAAGGCGCGGGTCTATTGAGGCGCATGGTGGGGATGGGCATGGCTCTTGCACTCGCCGCCTGCACGCCGCCCGACCCGGCGGCGACGCGGGCGGATGCGCGCGCGGTGCTGCTCGGGCTGGCCGAGCGCAACTTTCCGGGCATCGACCCCGAGCCGGGGGTGGCGCGATACCGCCTATTTCATCGTTGCCCGCCCCGCAACGCGGCAATGCCTGATGCAGAACGTCCCGGAACTTTCCGGTAGAGGAGGCAGAGATGGTTGAACTCACGCTCCCCAAGAACAGCCGCATCCGCAGCGGCAAGACTTGGCCTGCGCCCGCCGGCGCGAAGAAGCTGCGCGTCTTCCGTATCTACCGCTGGGATCCGGACGCGGGAGAGAACCCGCGGGTGGATACCTACCATCTCGACATGGCGAATTGCGGGCCCATGGTTCTCGACGCGCTGATCAAGATCAAGACCGAGATCGACCCGACGCTCACCTTCCGCCGCTCCTGCCGCGAGGGTATCTGTGGCTCCTGCGCGATGAACATCGGCGGGGTGAACACGCTGGCCTGCATCTACGGCCTCGACGAGGTGAAGGGCGACGTGGCCATCTACCCGCTGCCGCACATGCCGGTGGTCAAGGACCTGGTCCCGGACCTCACCCATTTCTATGCCCAACACGCCAGCATCATGCCCTGGCTGGAGACGAAGTCGAACGAACCGCAGAAGGAATGGCGCCAGTCCGAGGCGGACCGCGAGAAACTCGACGGGCTCTATGAATGCGTGATGTGCGCCTGCTGCTCCACCTCCTGCCCCAGCTACTGGTGGAACGGCGACCGCTACCTCGGCCCGGCGGCGCTGCTGCATGCCAAGACCTGCCCCAAGGGGTTGAACCCGGCGCGCGCCATCGCCGAGATCAAGAAGAAGATGGTCGAGCGGGCGGTGTGATGGGCTGCCGCTTGGTGGCGTCGGGACGGCGTGATAGCCTCGCCCGGCAAGCGGGGGGCATCCATGCCGGGTCTGACGAGGCTTCTGGTCGGCACCACCAAGGGCGCCTTCATCCTCGGCAGTTCCGATCGGGTGGCCTGGGATGTCTCCGGTCCGCATTGTGATGGCTGGCCGATCAACCACCTGACGGGCGATCCGCGGACAGGCACGATCTGGGCGGGCGGCGGCGGCGATTGGCATGGCGCGGGTGTCTGGCGCTCCGGCGACGCAGGGCAGAGCTGGGAACTCGTCCGGCTGTCGTCGGGGCAGATGGATGTCTGGGCGGCGAACGACCCTGGTTTCGCGGCGATGATCGGCTGGCGTGGCGAACCGGTGCCGTTCGGCGACACGCTGCATTCGGTCTGGGTTCTGCACCACGCGCACGGCGCGCTGCATGCCGGGGTCAAGCCCGGCACGCTTCTCACCAGCCGTGATGGCGGTCGGACCTGGGAGCGCAACGCCGCGCTGGCGGATTTTCCGGGGCGCGAAGGCTGGAACCCCGGCGCGGCCGGACTGACGCTCCATTCCATCGTCACCGACCCGGAGGACCCGGCCCGGATGTGGCTGGGCATCTCGGCGGCGGGAGTCCTGGCCACCGAGGATGGCGGCGCCTCCTGGGAGCGGCGCAACCGGCTTTCGAACGCCGATGCCGCCGCCCATCCGCACCATGACCACCCCGCCGCCCCCGCGAACGGGGAGACGGGGCAATGCGTACACAATCTGGTCCGCGCGCCGAAGGGTGATCTGCTCTACCAGCAGAACCATCACGGCGTGTTCCGCAGCAGCGATGGCGGCCGCACCTGGAGCGACGTGACGCAGGGCCTCCCTTCGACCTTCGGGTTCCCCGTCGCGGTGCATCCGCGTGACGCGCGCATGGTCTGGGTGCTGCCGCTCAACGGCGACATGCAGGGGCGCTATCCGCCCGATGCGGCTGCGGCGGTGTGGAAGTCCTGTGACGGCGGCGCGGCCTGGGCTGCCCGGCGTGCGGGGCTGCCGCAGCGGAACTGTTTCTTCACGGTGCTGCGCCAGGCGATGACAACCGACCGGCGGGAGCCTGCGGGCGTCTATTTCGGCACCAACACGGGTTCGGTCTTCGCGAGCCGCGATGAGGGCGACACCTGGGACGAGATCGCCCGCCATCTTCCGACCATCCTTGGCATCGAGGCGATGGAGACCGCTGGCTGACGCCGCGAACGCCACTCCGCCCCCGGCGCTGCGGCTGTCGGCCCTGCGCGGGCGTGCGCCGGGGCTTGCCGCCGGGCGCCCGATCGCGCAGCCTTGCGGGCAAGTGCCGCGCAAGGAGCCCTGCCATGCCCCATCCCGCCCCCGCCGATGCCGACCGCCGCCGCGCCCGGGCGCCGGTGATCTGCTACCCCACGGATCGCCTGCCCGGGCCGGATCTCGCGCTCTATGCCGCGGCGCGACAGCAGGCGCGGAAGACTGCCGAGGTGATCGTGCCGCCGCG
>PHEG01000326.1 GCA_002842835.1 Alphaproteobacteria bacterium HGW-Alphaproteobacteria-2
CGCCGCGCCCGCGCCGTCCCCCTGCGTCAGAGCACCGCTGCCGCTCAGCACCGCATCCGCGAAACTGACGCGCAGCCGGTCGAGGTTCAGCGCTTCGATTGCCGGGGGCGGTGCACCCATCACGGGGCTCAGCCGCCCGGTGAGAGCGAGTTCCGCCTGCACCCCGCCTTCGGCAAGCTCCGCCGCGGCACTGCCCGGCGCCAGGTGCTCGGGCCCCGGCATGAGCCGCGCCACGGTCAACGCCAGATCGAAAGGCATCCCCAACCCCGAGGCGACCTGCGGCATATCAAGGCGCAGCAGGCTGTCGGCAGCGGTCAAGCTCACCTGCCCGAGTGGAACTCCCGGCCCGGAGACTAGTGCGCGTGCCGCCCCCGCGCGCACCTCGAGCGCCACGTCACCCTCCCGCCCGGTAGTCAGCAACAGGCGCCCCGCCTCGGCAGCAAGTTCGGCGGTCGTCGGCGTGATCGTGCCGGAAACCAGTCTCACCGAGAGCTGCCCGTAGGCAAGATCGAACCCCAGCACTGCCCCCGCACCCGGCACGCCGGAAAGCGCCCTTTCCGCATCTTCGGCGCGCAGATCGAAGCTCCATTCCGGCGCATCCAGGGCGGCGTCGAGCGAGACGCGCGCCCCTGGCTCCGCCTGCGGCGCGGCGTCGAGAGTCAGGGTCAGACCGGGTGGTCAGCCCCTCCGAGACGAGTTCGAGGGCGATGTCCTGCCGCACGTCCTCCAGCAGGAGCACCAGATCTCCCAGCGCCATCCTCTCTGCGCCCAGCGCCTGCTCGAGCCCCGCTTCGGTTTCGCGCACCACGATCTCGGTCCCGTTCTGGGAGAGGCGCATGGCGAGCACCCCCTCGCGGCCCGCCGCATCGCGGAAGCGGCTCTCGAAGCGTGCCTCCTCGGCCAGGGTCACACGCACGCTGCCGTCGGACCGCTCGTCGAGCCGCATCCAGGCCAGATGGCTCTCGCTCGCCATGCCGTCGCGCGCGATGACACTGCGCAGATCGTGGAGCACGAGGCTGCGCTGCCCCGGCTCCTCGCGCCCGGCGGTCAGGCTCTGCCCCGCCGCGGCAGCAACCGTACGCCAGTTCTCCCAAAGCCGAGCGGCGCTCAGTTCCGCCCGGGCCGGAGCGGCGAGGGCGACCAGCATGGCGAGTGCAAGGCTCAGGTGGGCGACGGGGTGCGGCATGCTCTGTCCTTCCGGCGAACTCCGGCTTCGCCGCAGGATCGGCGCCGCGCGCTCCGCGGTCAAGGCGATACCCCTGCGCCGGCGGGCCTACGCCGGAGCGGCGTCCTCGAGGCGCAGCTTGGCACGGCGGCGTCCGCCCCAGCTATCCACTTCGAGCCGCCCAGCAAAATGAAAACGCGCGCCCGCATGGGATTCCAGCAGCGGACCCAGCGGCCCCTCGAAGGCGCGGAAAGCTATGGCCTCGAGCCGCGACCCCGAATCGTCGGCGAGCGTCAGGCGCAGGTGGCTTTCGCCCGCGCGAGCGGCGAAGGCCACCTTCAGCGCCGGGAAGGCAAAGCGCGGCGCGGGCGCGCCCGCGCCGAAGGGGCCAGCGGCCTCCAGCCGCTCGATCAACTCGACGCTGGCGGCGCCGGGCATCAGGAGCCCGTCGAGGTGCAGAACCCTCGGTGCCTCCGCCCCCGCGCCCTGACGTGCGAGCAGTTCCCCCAGCCGCGCCATGGCACCCTCGATGCGCCCCGCCTCCACCGTCAGCCCGGCGGCCATGCGGTGCCCGCCGCCCTTGAGCAGCCAGCCCTCGGAGGCGAGCCGCGCCACCGCGCCGCCGAGGTCAACCCCGGCAACCGAGCGCCCCGAGCCCTTGCCCTCGCCCGCCCCGATGCCGATCACCACCGCCGGGCGGTTCGCCGCCTCCTTCAGCCGCGCCGCCACGATACCCACCACGCCCGGGTGCCAACCCTCTCCGGCAGCCCAGACCAGCGGCCCGTCGAGCCCGCGCGCCTCGGCCTGCGCCAGTGCCTCGGCGCGCACCGCCTCCTCGATCCCGCGGCGCTCGGCGTTGAGCACATCGAGCTTCTCGGCCAGTGCCCGCGCTTCAGCGGCATCCGCCGTGGCCAGAAGCCGCGCGCCAAGGTCGGCCCGCCCGATGCGCCCGCCCGCGTTGATGCGCGGCCCCAGCAGGAAGCCCAGATGATGGGCCGACGGCGCCGCGTCGAGCCGGGCGACATCGGCCAGGGCCGCAAGCCCGGGCCGTGCCCGGCGCGCCATAACCAACAGCCCCTGGCGCACCAGCGCGCGGTTGAGCCCGACGAGCGGCGCCACATCGGCCACGGTGGCGAGCGCTACCAGATCGAGAAGCGCCATCAGATCGGGCTCGCGCCGCCCCGCGGCGCGCAGCAGCCGGTTGGCAGCGACCAACAGCAGGAACACCACCGCCGCAGCGCAGAGATGCGCCAGGTCGCCCGTCTCGTCCTGCCGGTTGGGGTTCACCACCGCCAGTGCGGGTGGCAGCGTCTCGCCGCCCAGGTGATGGTCGAGCACCAACACGTCGGCACCCCTGGCCGCGGCGATCGGCTCATGCGCCAGCGTGCCGCAATCGACGCAGAGGATGAGATCGTGTGCCGCAGCCAGTTCCTGCATCGCGGGCACGTTGGGGCCATAGCCCTCGTCCTGCCGGTCGGGGATGTAGAGGCTGGCGGCAAGCCCCAGATCGCGTAGCCAGTTCAGCAGAAGCGCCGCCGAACACGCCCCGTCCACGTCGTAATCGGCGAAGACTGCGATGCGCTCATCAGGTCGCGCAGTTTCGGCGAGAGGAAGGGCTTCACGTCCTCAGGTGGAACGCCGAGCCGTGCCAGAACGGCGGCGAGCGACGGCGGCAAAGCCGCGGCCTGTGCCAGCGCCTCGGCCCGGCGCTGCGTCTCGGGCGCCAGGCCCTGCCACAGCCGCCCGGTGGCCGATGCCGCGACCCCGAGAAACGGCTCCGCTGCCGCCGCGCTCATGTCTCCGTGCTGCGGCAGCGGTAGCGCATGCGCCGCACCGAGCCGGTGCGCGAGCGCATCAGCACCGTCTCGGCCTCGAGCCAGCCCGGGCTGCGCTTCACACCAACGAGCAGCGAGCCGTCGGTCACCCCGGTGGCGGCGAAGATCACATCGCCACGCACCATGTCGTCGCGGGTATAGACCCGGTCGAGATCGGCGATGCCCGCGCGG
>PHEG01000327.1 GCA_002842835.1 Alphaproteobacteria bacterium HGW-Alphaproteobacteria-2
CGTCCAGCGCCGGTCGGAGCTGTTCCACGGCATCATCCGCGAACTGAAGGCCGCCGGCCTGCCGGTGGCGGGGGCCGACCGGTTGCGCATGGGCGGCGAGCTGGCGGTGAAGGACCTCACGGCGCTTCTCTCCTTCCTCGCCGCGCCTGAGGACGATCTCTCCCTCGCCGCGGTATTGCGCTCGCCACTCTTCGGCTGGAGCGAGGACGCGCTCTTCCGCCTCGCCCATGACCGCCAGGGGTCCCTCTGGCAGGCGCTGCGCGGGCAGGAGGCCACGTATGGCGCCACGCTCGCCGTGCTGTCGGATCTGCTGGACCGGGCGGATTTCCTCCGCCCCTACGAGATGCTCGAACGGGTGCTCACCCGCCACGACGGACGGCGGCGGATCGTTGCGCGGCTGGGCGCCGAGGCGGAAGAAGGGATCGACGCGCTGCTCGCCCAGGCGCTGGCCTACGAGCGCGGAGAGGTGCCGAGCTTGCCGGGCTTTCTTGCCTGGCTTGCGGCCGCCGAGGTGGAGATCAAGCGCCAGACCGGCGCGGCGGGCGACGCGGTCCGGGTGATGTCTGTGCATGGCGCGAAGGGGTTGCAGGCGCCGCTCGTCATCCTGCCCGACACGGCCGCGACCGAGTCCCCGCTCAATCGCGCGCTGCGGAAGACCTGCCGTCGGCCGCAGCCGAGGTGCGCGAGGCCTTGCGCAACGCCCTGCGGGCGGAGCGCCAGCGGCTGCTCTACGTCGCCATGACACGCGCGGAGAACTGGCTTGTCGTCTGCGGCGCCGCGCCGGGCCGCGAAAACGCCGAAGCTCTGGGCTGGCACCGGTGTGTGGCCGACGGGATGCAGGCGGCGGGGGCGGTTCGTCTCGATGCGCCCACGGGGCCGGGGCTCAGGGTGGACAACGGGCACTGGCCCGGGGCGACGCCGAAAGAAACCGGGGGCGCCCCGGCACCGACCGGGCTGCCCGGCTGGGCGCGCCAGCCCGCCCCCGCTGCGCCGCGCCCGCCCGCGCCGCTTTCGCCCAGCGGCCTTGGCGGCACCAAGGCACTACCCGGCGAGACCGTGGACGGGGCGCGCGAGACGACAGCCGCGCTTGCCCATGGTACGCGGGTGCACCGTGCGCTGGAGGTTCTGCCGGGCCAGCCCGCTGGGGCGCGGGCGGACATCCTCGCCCGGCTCTTTGCCGCGCCGGCCACCCCCCCCGGTTCGGCCGCGCTCGCCGCGCTGGTCTCCGAGGTGCTGGCCGAGGTGGTGCCGGTCCTCGATGCACCAGGCTTCGCGCATCTCTTCGCTCCCGGCACGCTGGCCGAGGCGCCGCTCTCCGCCCGGCTGGCAATGCCCGGCGGCGGCACCCGCGTGGTGCAGGGAACGGCCGACCGGCTGTTGATGGACCGCGAACGGGTGCTCGCCGTCGATTTCAAGACCAATGCCCTGATCCCCGGGGCGCCGGAGGATGTGCCCGAGGGACTGCTGCGCCAGATGGGTGCCTATGCCGCTGCGCTCGACCTCATCTTCCCGGGCCGCCGGATCGAGGTGGCACTGCTGTGGACACGTGCCGCCCGGGTCATGCCGCTGCCGCACGATCTCGTGATGGAAGCCCTCGAACGCGGTCTCGCCGAGGTAGCGCTCCTTGACCGGGCCGGGGGCGGCGCTTAGGTTCCCCGGCCAAGACAGATCAGGCCCGAGGAGGCACCCATGGCCACTTTCCCCGTGACGGATGCGACCTTCGACAGCGAAGTACGCGATTCCGACATCCCCGTTGTCGTCGATTTCTGGGCCGAATGGTGCGGCCCTTGCCGCCAGATCGGCCCGGCCCTGGAAGAGCTTTCCGCAGAATTCGCGGGCCGCGTGAAGATCGCCAAGATCAATGTCGACCAGAACCCCAATGCGCCTGCGCAACTGGGCGTGCGCGGCATACCGGCGCTGTTCTTGTTCAAGGACGGCCAGGTGGTCTCGAACAAGGTCGGCGCTGCGCCGAAGGCGAGCCTCAAGAGCTGGATCGAGGCATCCATCTGACAGGCCGCCACACAGCGAGGAATGGTCAGGGGCGCGCCGCTACGGCGCGCCCTTTCCTTTTTGGCGGGTCAGCGTAGCACCAGTTCCTCGGGGCGCATGAGTCCCAGCCTCTGGCGCGCCTGCTCGTCCAGCAGGTCGAGGTCGAGGAAATCGTCCGAGAGCCGCCGCGTACGGTTCTCGAGCGCCGCGCGCTCGGCCTCGAGCCGCACGAGATCGGCGCGCAGCGCCGTTGTCTCGGCCTCGATCTGGATGCGCCGGAATATGCCATGATCGCCCTGCACGGCGGCGAAGGCGAAATAGCCCCCGACCGACAGCGAGCACGTCAGCCACAGAAGCGGGAATAGCGAAGGGCGCCGCCGGTTCATCATGGATCAGTTCGCCTGCCTCTTTCGCCGCCTCTGCGGGCGGCTGCGGTGACTATCGCACAACACCACAAGCTTGTGAATCCCCGCGCCGGGGATTGCCAGCGCGGCCTGGCGGAGGCAAGGAGATGACAGGAGGACGATGGCGATGGCCTGCACCCTATGCGGCGAGACCGAAGTCGGCGACGACGCCCCCTGCCCGCGCTGCAGCGCGGGCTGCGACTGCCGCGGCGGCACGCCGCTCGGCAGCCTTGCGATCCTTGCCGGTGGCGTGGGGCTGCTCTTCGCGGGCGAGCTTCGTCCGACAGCAGCGTGATGCGCAGCGCTCCGCCCGGCTCCTGCCAGAGCGCGATGGCTTCCAGATTGTCGAACTGGCCGTGCGGCGTGACCAGGATCTCCTCCTCCGCCAGCGGCCCCTCCGCCCCGAGACTGAAGGCGCGCACCCGACTGGAGACGCCGCGCAGCACACCCGCGAAATCGCGCTCGAGAAGGTAGAGCCGCCCGTCGGGGCCGAACTCGGCGCCCACTGCCAGATAGGGGCCGCGGCGCGGCAGACCGAAGGGCTGCGTCCAGTTCCCGTCTGCGAAACGGAAGACAGGGAACGGCTGCGTCCAGTCGCCAGACGACTCGGCGATCGCCCAGAGCACCCCCGAGGCATCCATCGCCAGGGCTTCCAGGCCATTGTTGCTGGCCAGTCTCGCAAAGCCCGGATGGCGCGGCAGCGGGCGCGCCGACGCGCCGGGTGCGGCGTAGCTCACGACGCGGTGGTCGCAGCGGCGCCACAGCGGTCACCGTCACAGCCCCGATTCGCCCCTCCTCGCGTTCCAGCCGGCCCGTCACCATGATGCCCCGGTCGCCGATGGCGATGAAATCGCTGCCGTCGGGCGCCAGCTTGAGCCCGGAAAGTCCGCCGATGCCCGGCTCGGGGGTCCGCCAGACGAAATGGCCCACAAGCTCCCCCCCTGCCTCCGCCGGTGGCGGCGCGCAGCCAGAAAGCGCGAGCGCCAGGAATGGCGTCAGTCGCCGGCCAGCACGGCCGCGCAGGCCCGGGGCAGTTCCGCCAGCGTGTAATCGCGTGGATGCGGGCGCGGCTTCACCGGGGCGCTCGGCTTCACCGGGGTCTTGGGTGGCGTCAGGTAATCCGTCACCCACCAGTCCAGCGTCTCGTCGCATCCGTCACCGCCTTTGGAAAGTTCCGCCACCGTGGGCGTCTGCGTCTGGCACAGCCGCGCATCCGGAGGACACTTGAGCCGCACATGGAAATGCTCGTGATGCCCCGCGATGGGGCGGATCTTCTGCAGCCAGGCGCGATCCGTGCCTGCATCGCGGCACATGGCGATCTTGGCGGGTGCCGTGATGAAGACACGGTCCACCGCCGGGTCCTGCGCCGCCGCCTTCAGGAGCGCCATGTGCGCGGGTGTCCAGTTTGCGTTCACGCTGCGCTGGTCGGCAGAGCGCACCGAGACGAAAGCAAGCCGCTCACGGGTCTCGGGCGAGTGATCGAGCCGGGCGGGCGGGCGCAACCAGATGTCCACATCGAGGCCCATCTGATGCGAGCGGTGCTCGCTCGGTGTCGGGCCGCCGCGCGGCTGCCCGATGTCGCCGATCAGAAGCCCTTTCCATCCCAGGCGCACGGCCTCGGCGCTCAGCCGCTCGACGAAGGCGATGGTATCGGGATGGCCCCAGTTGCGACCGCGCGAAAGGCGCATCACCTGCCAGGCTGGCCCCGTCTCGGGCAGTTCCACGGCGCCGCGAACACAGCCGCGGGCGTAGGATCCGATGGGCTCTGCCGGGCCGGGTGCCGGGGTGGTGCGCGCCGCGAAACGCACGCTGGCGGGTTCCTCGGCGGCGAGCGGCTGGGCAAGGGCCGCCAACACGGCGGCCAGCAGGGCGGGGCGGGTCATGGCGCGGGCCTCTCTCCGTCCGGTTTCACCCAGACTAGCAGGCCAAGCGCGAGAAGGAAGAGCCCGACGAGTGGCGCGATCCCCAACCGCTGGTCGCCTGTGAGATCGGTGGTGAGCGCGATGGTGAAGGGGGCGACGAAGGTGGTGGCCTTGCCCGCAAGCGCGTAGAGACCGAAGGACTCGGTCATGCGTGCCGGATCGGCCTGGCGCACCATCATCCCCCGAGATGTGGCCTGGAGGATACCCCCCGCCGCGCCGATCACCACGCCGCAGCCGTAGAAGATGGCATCCGCCGCAGTGCTGCCGGGGGCGAAGTGCAAGCCCCAGAGCGCCTCGCGCGTCATGCCGACGATGACGAGACAGACCAGCGTCAGCACGACGATGCTGGCCGCGATCACCGGCTTCGGGCCGAACCGGCGGTCGGCGAAGCCCCCCGCCCAGGTGAAGACGGCGCCAGAAACCGCGCCCGCGATGCCGAAGACGCCGATCTCGACCACCGACCAGCCAAGAACGCCGATGGCATAGATGCCGCCGAAGGCGAATATGCCGTTGAGCGCGTCGCGGTAGAGCATCGACGAGGCGAGGAAAGCGGCTAGGCTCGGCCGCGCGGGCAGGCTGCGCAACGTGCGCCAGACCTCGGCCAGCGGGGCACCGGACCCCGGGTATGCCAGCCGCGGGCGGGCGGGTTCGCGCACCCAGAGAAAGAAGGGGATCATGAAGAGTGCGTACCACAACGCTGTGAAGGGCCCGACGAAGCGCGTGCCCTCGCGCATCGCAGGGTCGAGGCCCAGGGCGGGCGGGTTGCCCAGCAGCGTCATCCCCGCCTCGTTCTCGGCGAAGAACGCGAGCATCAGGCCAAGCGCGAGCACGCCGCCGACATAGCCGAGCGCCCAGGCCGAGGCCAGCCAGGCGGATTGCATGTCTGGCACCGCGAACCACAGCGCGCTCGCGCCCAGCACATAGAGCAGGCTGAAGCCGGCGATCCAGGGCAATCGCCGCCCGCCCGCATCGGCCATTGCCCCGAGCACAGGCGCCGAGAGCGCGATACAGAGTCCGGCCACCGTCAGCCCACGCCCCCAGAGCACCTGCGCCTCGGTCGCGTCGCCTACCACGGTGGCGAAGTAGGGGCCGAAGACGAAGGTGAGCAACAGCGTATTGTAGGGCTGGCTGGCCCAGTCGAACATCATCCAGCCCGAGATGCGCCTGCGCTCGCCCGCCACCGCCGCCTCCTGCTGCGTGGCCGCCTGGCCGCGCGTCGCCCGAACCAAGTGGCCCGAGATATCGGAATTGGCAAGGCGGCCGACTGTCGTCACCTGCCGTCGGCGATCAGGGGGAGCAGATACCCTCCAGTGCCACCCAGTCTCCGTCGCTCAGAAGCGGTGGTTCCGCGCCGCTTGCAAAGGGGTCGGCCTCGAGCAGATCGAGCACTGTCTCGCCGGTCGGATCGAGGGCATGGGCATAGGGCGCGGCGGGGATCCCCGATGCGGCGAGGGCGGTGCGCATGTCAGCAGCGGCAGGCGAGTCGGGCGGGGCCGCCGCCAGATGTCGGGCATGGGCGGCAAGCGCCTCGGCGTCGATTTCGCCGGTGGTCAGGAGCACCAGGGCGGCGAGCGGCCCGGCGTCGCGCAGAAGCCGCGCCAGCGGGTCCTCGCGCGCGGCACCCAGACGTTCGGCCAGCACCAGCGCCGCTGCCAGTTCCGGGCCGTCGGCCTCGGCCAGCGCCTGCCGCGTGAGGATCACGATGCCGCCGGGCAGATGCAGGCTCGGCGCACCGAGTTCGCCGGGCAGCACCACGATCCGGCCCGCCTCTCCCATGATCCGCTGGCGAAGCCGACGCAGTGCCGCGAGACCCTGCTGCTCGGTGCAGGCGGGGCCGCTCTGCAGCGCGATCTCGGCGAGAAGGCGGCGCCCTATCTCGGCGCG
>PHEG01000328.1 GCA_002842835.1 Alphaproteobacteria bacterium HGW-Alphaproteobacteria-2
GAGTTCGGGCGGACGGTGTGTTTCATCATCGAGACGGAATATCTCAACGGCGAGACGATCCGCCTCGACGGGGCGCTGAGGATGCAGCCGAAATAGGGGGCAACCGGGCGACGGCCCCAGCCGGGAGAGCAGAGGGGCCACATCGCCCGCCGCCATGGCACCGGGCACCGCGCCCCGCTCGCCTGCGACCCGCGTGGCGACATAGGCCTCCGCCACCGGCGCGGGCCCCTCGCGCAGCAGAACCGAAGCGGTCAGCAGCAGCGCCAGCCGCTCGGCAAACCAGCGCGCCTCGGCCTCTGCCGGGCCCTTCGGCCAGCGGACCATGTGTTCGGACAGCGCCGCGTCATAGCGCCGGTCGGCCCCTCTCGCGGCGGCGAGTTCCGCCGCCAGAGCCTCGCCCGCCAGCGGCTCCCGCTCCAGCGTGCGCAGGATGTCGAGGCAGATCACGTTGCCCGAGCCTTCCCAGATGCCGTTGAGCGGCGCCTCGCGCCAGATGAGTGGCAGGGCCGTGTCATCGACATAGCCCATGCCACCCAAGCACTCCATCGCCTCGCCTACCACCCAGGCACAGCGCTTGTTGGCCCAGAACTTGGCCAGCGCCACGCCGAGCCGGGCGAAGGCGCGGTCCGCGTCGCTCTGCCCGTCGAAGGCGCTGGCCACCCGCATCCCCAGCGCCAGCGCCCCCTCCCAGTCGAGCACCAGATCGGCCAGCACCGCGCGCATCAGCGGCTGATCGATCAGCCGCCGCTGAAACGCCACCCGCCTCGCGACCCACCAATGCGCCTCGGCCAGCGCCGCGCGCATCAGCCCGGCGGGCGCCATGGCGGTGTCGAGCCGGGTGTGATGGACCATCTGCAGGATGGTGCGCACCCCTGCGCCCTCATCGCCCAACCGCTCTGCCCAGGCGCGGTGATACTCGATCTCGGCCGAGGCATTGGCGCGGTTGCCCAGCTTCTCCTTCAGCCGCATCAGGTGGAGGGGGTTGCGCGCGCCGTCGGGCGTCCAGCGCGGCACCAGAAAGCAGGTCAGCCCGCCTTCGGCCTGCGCCAGCGTCAGGAACGCGTCCGACATCGGCGCCGAGCAGAACCACTTGTGCCCGGTCAGCCGGTAGCCCCCACCGTCACGCTCCGCCCGCGTGGTGTTGGCGCGCAGGTCCGAGCCGCCCTGCTTCTCGGTCATCGCCATGCCCATGGTGGCGCCATGCTTCTCTGCCGCCGGACGCGATGAGCCGTCGTATCGGCGCGAGAGCAGCCGGGGCCACCATTCGGCCTCGATCAGCGCGTCGGCGGCAAGAGCGGGCACAGCGGCATAGGTCATGGTCATCGGGCAGCACACTCCCGGCTCGACCTGGCTCATCATGTAGTTCAAAGCGGCATGGGTGGCGTGGCCGCCAGGCGCGCCCTCCCAGGGCAGTGCGGCATAGCCCGCGCCGATGCCGAGGGCCATCAGCTCGTGATAGGCGGGGTGGAAGGCCACCTCGTCGAGCCGCCGCCCGCCGCGGTCGAAGAGCCTGAGTTCGGGCGCATGGCGGTTCGCCTCGCGCCCCGCCTCGCGCCAGCGCGCGCACCCGGCCTCGGCGCCGAAGGTGGCGAGGTGAGCGGCATCCGCGCGCCCCGTAGCGGACCAGTGCCGCAGCACGGGGTCGTCGGCCCAGAGGTCGGCAACTGCGGGCGGCAACGGCTGGTTCGTCACCTCATGGCCGAGCAGATCGGCGCGAGGGGCCAGGTCGGGCATGGGCGCACCTCCTGTTCTCATGCTACGCCTTGCAGGTGGGCGGGGCAAATGCCGTTCGGGTGCGGGCTACTCCGCCGTCACCGCGATGCGCTGGCGCAATGCGCCGCTGGCGCGGTCGTAGATCAGTATCTCGTCGCCCGCCGTCACCACTGCATACCAGCGCGCCGTGGCGGTGAAGGCCACCGCCGTCTCGCCGCCGGGCAGGATGATCGCGTCGGGTAGCGGGGCCGCAGGCAGGCTGCCCGGCAGGCGGATGACAAGCAGCGAGACGATCGTTACAAGCCCGACGATCATCGTGCCGGTCAGCGCGAAGACCATGATCTTCAGAACCCTGAGCCCCGCCGGCCCCATCGGCCCTTCCGGAGTTTCTGCCATGTCCGCTCCCCAGGCACGTATCGTCGAGGTGAGGATCGGCCCCGCGCCGCCCCCGCGCCTTGATAAGGCGCTGGCCCGCGATGTGCCAGAGCAGGCCGCCCTCTCGCGCAGCCGCATC
>PHEG01000329.1 GCA_002842835.1 Alphaproteobacteria bacterium HGW-Alphaproteobacteria-2
TTCCGGCGGCCAAGGCCCCCATCCTGGAGGTCTGCCAGACCCCGGCCCGGCTGGGCGAGCTGCCCCTGCTCACCTCCTGGGCCACGGACGGCGGCGCCTTTGTCACCCTGCCCCTGGTCTACACCGAGCACCCGGACGGACGGGGCCACAACCTGGGCATGTACCGGATCCAGCGCTACGATGACCGCACCACCGGCATCCACTGGCAGATCCACAAGGGCGGCGGCTACCACTACCATGCCGCGGAAAGCCGCAACGAATCGTTGCCCATGACCCTGTTTATCGGCGGGCCGCCGGCCCTGATGCTGGCCGCCATTGCTCCTCTGCCGGAAAACATCCCGGAACTGATGCTGGCCTCCCTGCTGCTTGGCGAGAAGCTGCCCATAACCCGCGATCCGGCGGGCGGCCACGCCCTGGTCGCCCACGCCGAATTCGCGGCCAAGGGGTTTGTCCCGCCTCACATGCGGCGGCCCGAAGGCCCCTTTGGCGACCATTACGGCTACAACTCCCTCACCCACGACTACCCGGTCTTCCATATCGAGCGGCTGTACCATCGCCGCGATGCCATCTACCCGGCCACGGTGGTGGGCCGCCCCAGGCAGGAGGATTTTTACATCGGCGACTATCTCCAGGATCTGCTCTCCCCGCTCTTCCCCTTGGTGATGAACGGAGTGCGCCAGCTCAAGACCTTTGGCGAGACCGGATTCCACTGCCTGGCCGCGGCCAAGGTCACCAACCGCTACCCCCGCGAGGCATTTGCCTCAGGCCTGCGCATCCTGGGCGAAGGCCAGCTCTCCCTCACCAAATTCCTGATCCTCACCGACGGCGAGATCGAGGTCACGGACTTCAAAAAGCTGTGGGTCCATGTGCTGGAGCGGATCAACTGGCAAACCGACCTCTTCGTCTTTGCCAATGTCTCCCAGGACACCCTGGACTACACCGGCCCCTCGGTGAACAACGGCTCCAAGGCCATGATGATGGGGCTTGGCAAGGAACCCCGCCGCATCCTGCCCGAATCCTTCCACGGCGATCTGCCCCAGGGCTGCGGCCGGGCAGAGATCTTTCTCCCCGGCACTTTGGTGGTTCAGGGGGAGGGCTTTGCCGCACAGCAGGATCTTCCCGCCCGCTTGGCCCACTGCCCGGCGCTGGCCGACTGGCAGGTGGTGGTGCTGGTTGACGATGCCCGGGCAGCCACGGAGAATCTCCAGGAGTTTCTCTGGACCGTTTTCACCCGTTTCGAACCGGCCGCTGATATCCATGCCGCCGCAACCGAGCTGCGCCGTTTCCACCCCACCCTGACCCCGCCCATCATCTTTGACTGCCGCCTGAAGCCATGGTATCCGGAAGTTCTTGAGGTGGACGAAAAAACCCGGCGGATGGTGGACGAAAAAATCAGCGAGATCCTGCCGTCCCGCTATCGCTGATCCGGGAAATTTTGCCCCGTCTTTCTGTTAAAGATTGACGACCCTTCTGCCGAAACGCTATGGTATACGCAGATAATTACTATCCATCGGAGGGTGCCCCATGAAAATCACCACGATTATTCCTGGTCAGCAGAATGCTTCAACCACCGGCACAGGCGCCACCCCGGCGAAAGGCGCCTCTTTTCAGGATATTCTCGCCCAGGAACTGACGGCGGCGAAAAGTGCGCACGCCGCCCCGGCCATGGCCGCCGCTGCCGTTGCTGCGCCGACCCCGGCAGCCCTGAGGCTGGACGGGATTTCCCTGGCGGAAGAGACCATCAACACCCTGGAAAAATTCAGCGCCGCCCTGGGCAACCCCTCTTTTTCCGCCCAGGATCTTGCCCCCTTTGCCTCCGCTCTCGAAGATGACACCGCCGCCCTGGGCAACCCCTCTTTTTCCGCCCAGGATCTTGCCCCCTTTGCCTCCGCTCTCGAAGATGACACCGCCGCCCTGGTTGATCTCAAAAATCAACTCTCCGGGAACAACCCCCTCGCAGCCTTGCTTGAGCGGGTTGCCACCGCCTCGTATGTTGAAGCGGCCAAGCTGCGGCGCGGCGACTACCATGCCTGAGCCGCTGCCGCCCCGCGCCGAAAATCCCCCTCGCACGCGTTCGCTTTCTGTCCGCCCCGCTGCTCCCCCTTTCAACGCCTGATTTCCTTCGCACATTCCCATGCCTGAAGAACGGCTGCAAAAAATCCTGGCCAAGGCCGGTCTCGCCTCGCGCCGCAATGCCGAAGAGCTGATCCGCCAAGGAAAAGTGAC
>PHEG01000011.1 GCA_002842835.1 Alphaproteobacteria bacterium HGW-Alphaproteobacteria-2
GCAGCGCGCGGCGATCAACGCGCCGATCCAGGGCACCGCGGCCGACATCATCCGCCGCGCCATGATCCGGGTGCCCGCGGCCATCGGGGGGCTGCCCGCGAAGATGCTGCTGACGGTGCACGACGAGCTGATCTTCGAGGTCGCCGAAGACGCGGTGGAGCAGGTGGTGGCCCGGGTGCGAGAGGTGATGGCGGGCGCCGCGGAACCCGCCGTCAAGCTGTCGGTGCCGCTGGTGGTGGACGCGGGCCAGGGGAAGAACTGGGCGGAGGCGCATTGAGGGGGACTGCCTGTCCCGCTTTCGTGCCTCATGCGGCTTCGTCCCACGCACCATCGCCTCCCCGGGGGCGCTGCCCCCGTCCCCGCTGGCGCGTGGACTCCCCCGGCGTATTTCGGGGAAAGATGACGGGGCGAGGCCGCTTGCGTACCCCGGAGTGCCGGGGAACTTTTTCGTCCCGGGCTTCATGTCATCGCCGGTATCGGTGCTATATGTCACCGATGGGAAACGGGTGGGAGCCGATGGCGCTCTGGAAGCAGATGCTGATCGTCGCATTTCTGGCTGCGCTGGCCTATGGCGGATACGAGGCCTATGCGGCGCGTCAGGCGGAGTCCGGCGCCGAGGCGGCGGGCGGCGATGGCCCGGCACCGGTGACGGTGGAAGTCGCGACCGCGGAGGAGCGCGTCCTGCGCCGGACCGTGGAGGCGGTGGGCACCACCCGCGCGCGGCGGTCCGTCGACATTTCGCCGCTCGCATCGGGCCGAGTGGTCTCGCTCGACATCGAGGCGGGACAGACGGTGGAGGCCGGCATGGTCCTCGCGCAGCTCGACGACGAGATCGAGCGCGCCGATCTGGCCGAGGCCGAGGCCCGCGTGGTCGAGATGCGCCTGGCGGTGGAGCGCCTGCGCAGCCTGCGCAGCCGAAACGCCGCGTCCGATGCGGCCGTGGAAGAGGCCGAGGCACGGCAGGCCGAAGCGATCGCGGCACATGAGCGCGCCGTCCGCCGCCTTGCGGATCGCAGCGTGCGCGCGCCCTTCGCGGGCGTCGTGGGTCTGACCAACTACGACATAGGCGCGCGGGTGGAAGAAGGCGCCGTCCTGACGCGGATCGACGATCTGGCCGATGTCGAGGTGGAGTTCTCGCTGCCCGAGACGCTGTTTGCCGAGGTCTCGACGGGGCAACGGATCGCTGCGCGAAGCGCCGCCTTTCCGGACCGCGATTTCGTCGGCCGGGTCACCCTGATCGACAACCGCATAGACCCGGCCAGCCGCGCCTTCCGCGTGCGCGCGGTGATCCCCAATCCGGGGAACCTGCTGCCCGCAGGCATGTTCATGTCGCTTTCGATCGTGCTGGCCGAGGAGCAGTTTCTTGTCGTGCCGGAGGAGGCGATCGTGGTTCAGGCGGCCGAAGTCTATGTCTTCGTGGATGCCGACGGTCGGGCCGAGCGTCGCAGGGTCGAGACCGGAATGCGCCGGGAGGGGGTCATCGCCGTTCTCTCCGGGCTTGCGCCGGGCGAGCGGGTCGTGGTCCGCGGGCTCCAGCGGGTGCGCGACGGCCTGCCGCTGCGGGTCGTGGGCCAGGAGGCGAGCCTGCGGGCCGAACGGTCGGCAGTGGGTCCGGCGGGGCAGGGCGGATGAGGCTCTCGTCGCTCTCCGTGCGCCGCCCCGTGCTGGCCGCCGTGGCGAGCCTGCTGATCATCGTTTTCGGGCTGGCGGCGTTGCAATCGCTGCCCATCCGCGAGTTGCCGGACGTGGACAACGCCGTTGTCACCGTCACGACCACCTACCGCGGCGCTGCGCCCGAGGTGATCGATACCGACATTACCGAGACGCTCGAGGGTGCCATCGCCGCAATCACCGGCATCCGTTCGATCAGTTCGGAAAGCCGTCAGGGCCGCAGCCAGGTGACCATCGAGTTCAGCACAGGTCGCGACATCGACGCGGCGGCCAACGACGTGCGCGACGCCGTGGGCCGGGTGCGGGGCCAGTTGCCCGACGAGGTGGACGAGCCGCAGGTGGTGAAGAGCGACGCCGATGGCGACCCGGTGATGCGCCTCGCCGTCACCTCGGACCGGATGACGAACGCCGAGATCTCCGACTACATCGACCGTTTCGTGGTGGACCGGCTGGCAACGCTCGACGGGGTGGCACGCATCGACATCTACGGCGAACGCGCCTTCGCGGTGCGCATCTGGCTCGACCGCCGGGCGCTGGCTGCGCGCAACCTGACGGTGGCCGATGTCGAGGGGGCGCTCCGGCGCAACAACCTCGAACTGCCCGCAGGCGAGGTGATCTCGGCCGAGCGCCAGCTTTCGGTGCGGCTCAACAGTCGCCTTGCCAGCATCGAGGATTTCCGCGACCTCGTCATAGACCGCGTCGCGGGATATCCGGTGCGGCTGGGCGACGTGGCGCGCATCGCCCCCGGTGTCGAGGACGACAGCGTAGTAGTGCGCAGCGACGGGCGCGATGCTGTCGGCATGGCGGTGCTTCGGCAGAGCCAGTCGAACACGCTCGCCATCTCGCGTGCGGTGCGTGCCGAGATCGCCGCCATGGCCGACAGCCTGCCCGAGGGGATGGAGATCATCGTGGGCTCCGACGATGCGATCTTCGTCGGCGCCTCGATCCGCGAGGTGAGCATCGCGCTGGGCATTTCTCTCGTTCTGGTGGTGCTGGTGATCTTCATCTTCCTGCGCAGTTTGCGGGCGACCGCCATTCCGGTGATCACCATCCCGGTGGCGCTGGTCGGCAGCTTCATCCTGATCGGTGCGCTGGGCTTTTCCATCAACACGCTCACCCTGCTGGCGCTGCTGCTGGCCATCGGACTGGTGGTGGACGATGCGATCGTGGTGCTGGAGAACATCCAGCGCCGCATAGAGGATGGAGAGAGCCCAATTGCGGCGGCTTATCGCGGCTCGACGCAAGTGACCTTTGCGGTGATCGCCACCTCGCTGACGCTGATCGCGGTCTTCGTGCCGCTGTCGTTCATGCCCGGGCAGGTAGGGCGGCTCTTCGTGGAGTTCGGCTGGGTCATGGCTGGCACGGTGGCGATCTCCACCTTCGTGGCGCTGAGCGCGTGCCCGGCGCTGGCCTCGAAGATTCTCCGGCCCGGAGTGGCAACTGGCGCGCCGAAGCGCGGTGTCTGGTATCAGCGCCTCTATCGCAGGCTGCTGGGCGGTGCGGTGCGCATGCCGTTCGTGGTGCTCGCCGTCGCCACGGTGGCGAGCGGTGCCGCGGCACTCTTCTACGAAAGCCTGCCGCGCGAACTGGCCCCGCGCGAGGATCGTGGCGTGGGCTTCGTCCCGCTGACCTCTCCGCAGGGCAGCACGGTAGCCCACACCGACCGGGCAGCGCGGCAGGTGGAGGAGATACTGAAGCCTCTGCAGGAAGCGGGCGAAATCGAGACCATCTTCACCTTCACCGGCTGGGGTGGGCGGGCGTGGCGGTCGTTCGTCGTGTTCCGCCTCGTGCCCTGGGAAGAGCGCGAGAGGAACGTGGCGCAGATCGTGCAGGACATCGCGCCGCGCATGGGCGAGGTGACGATCGCCCGTGGCTTCCCTGTCACCCCGGCGGGGCTGGGGCTGCGCGGCAGCAGCACCCCGGTGCGCGTTGTCATCGGCGGGCCGGATTTCGACGATGTGAAGGACTGGGCCACGCGGCTTCTGGCCCGGGTCGAGGAGATCCCGGGTCTCGTGAACCCCGAGATCAATTTCGAGCAGAACCTGCCGCAACTCGACATCGACATCGATCGCGCCCGCGCCGATGACCTTGGCATCCCGGCCGAGGCGATCGCCGCGACGCTGCAGACGATGCTCGCCTCGCGCGAGGTTACGGGTTTCGTGAGTCGCGGGCGCGAATATCCCGTGATCCTTCAGGCCGGGGACGAGGACAGGCGCGCGCCGGGGGACATCTCCAACATCTTCCTGCGCGCGGGTGACGGGCAGTCTCTGGTTCCTCTGGGTGCGCTGGTCCGGATGTCGGAGAACGCGGCGGCCTCCTCGCTGCGCCGGTTCGACAGGCTGCCCTCGATCCAGCTCTCGGCGGCGCTGGCACCGGGATACGACCTCGGCTCTGCACTCGAGCAGATCGAGGCGGCGGCGGCGGATATCCTGCCCGCCGAGGCGCGGCTGGGCTACGACGGGCAGTCGCGCACCTTCAAGGATACCGCCTCGGGGGCCAACATCGTCTTCCTGCTGGCGCTGCTGATCGTCTTTCTGGTGCTCGCCGCGCAGTTCGAGAGCTTCGTGCATCCGGTGGTGATCCTGCTGACGGTGCCCGCGGGCGTCGCCGGGGCGATCTATGCCATGGTGCTGGGGGGGCTGTCGCTCAACGTCTACAGCCAGATCGGGATCATTCTGCTGATCGGGCTGGTGGCGAAGAACGGCATCCTGATCGTGGAGTTCGCCAACCAGTTGCGCGACGAGGGCTACGCCGTGCGCGAAGCCGTTCTGGAGGCGGCAGTGCTGCGGCTGCGGCCGATCGTGATGACCGTGGTCTCCACGATCCTCGGGGCGTTGCCGCTGATCCTGGCAAGCGGCGCCGGGGCCGAGAGCCGTATCGCCATCGGCACGGTAATCATTGCCGGGCTCGGCTTTTCGAGCCTGCTCATGCTGTTCGTGACCCCGGTGCTCTACGACCTGCTTGCCCGCTTCACCGCCCCGCGCGGCGCGGTCGAGCGGCGGCTCGAGGCTGCGCTCTCCCAGCCCGAAGGCGATGCAGCGCACCGGAGGCCCGGACCTGCGGAGTGAGCGCGCATCGGGCGGCAACAGGCGCCCGCCCGTCAACCGCCGTCGCCGCGTTGAGGGAGGGGACCACGGACAAGCGAGGGTCACCTTCCGAGGGGGGCTTCCCTCCGAGTCCTAGCTTGTGGGAGTCGGCAGGTGCCGGGCCTGCCGCGCAGTCACTGAGGCGGGCGCGGCGGCGCGGAGTCCCGGTCGGCAGGGGCCGCACCCACATCGATGGCGGGCCGGGTCTTGTCAGTGTTGCCTGGGGCGGCGGGTCTGGCAGCCGGGCCGGGCGTCGGCGCACCGCGGTCCTCGAGCACGAGCAGCCGACCGATAGCCCCGCGACGAAGGCTGACGCTGTCGGGCCCGATCTCCTCGACCCTCCAGGAACCTACCGTGGCCCCCCGCTCACCGAAGATATATTGCGCAGAGCCGGGCAACCGGATCATCGCTGGCGGGAACTGCGATTCGCAGGCCCTGAGAAGCTGCTTGCGACGGTGCTGCCGACCGGATGGCCGGGGGCTGACGCAGGTAAGTGCCGGTCTTTCGGAAACGGCGTATCCAGGATCGAAGAGATCGCGGCATGGGCCGCTCGCATCTCGGCACCAGGAGATATCGACATGAAGACGCCGAGGCTCACCTCGCTTCCGGGGCGGATGCGGTGACGGACTCCGCCCAGCAGAACAAGAGCTACTGACCTCGGACAAGTGCCGGGTCGAAGGCCCGGCAAGACAGACCGGCGGGCACGATCCGACACTTCATCGGCCGCTTGTTCGCCGACCGGTAAATGCGAAGCGAAGGTTCCGCCGAACGCCAGATCGGCAGGGTGCCCGATGCCGTGGGCGGCATGCAGGATTAGCGGCGCGGGAAATGGGCCGCGAAGCGGCTCCGTGCCCAACATCCAGTGACAAGGAGAAATGACATGCTGGGAACGATACTGCTGGTCATCATCATCTTGCTTCTGATCGGCGCGCTGCCGACCTGGGGCCACAGCGTCACCTGGGGCTATCGCCCCAGCGGCGTGCTCGGCCTTGTCCTCGTCGCGCTGGTGGTTCTGATGTTCACCGGCCGAATATGAGTGCGCCAGTGCGTCAAACGATGAGGGGCCGGTGCGATGATCGGATGGCGAAACGGCGTCTGATGCCCTCGGAACACATCAGATTGTGTACCGGCGCCCGTGATCGAGTGAAGAAAGGCATCGATATTCCGGCAAATTCTGTCAGGATCACCGGGGGCTTGGATCCCGAAGGCCACCAGCGACACTCAGGGTAACGCAACAATGGTCGCGACCAACCGAACGTGAGAGGAAGCATTATGTCCAAAGGTGACAACAGGCGCGGCAATCGGGAAGTGAAGAAGCCGAAGAAGGTGAAGGATAAGGTCGTGGCGACGGCCGATTTTGCAAGGGGCAAGACGCCGGTGAATATCGGGGAAAAGAAAAAGCCCTAGCGCGACAGGGCGTGCAAGACCGATCGGACATCTCCGGGGAGGGTGTGCGCGCCGATGAGATCTGCCTCGGCGTCGCCGCGACGCGGCGATGCTGGGCGAGACCGTCGACAAGGAATTCACCACCGTCGAGGACGTCGCGCATACCGCGCTGTTTTTCGCCACGTTCCCCAGCAACGCGCTGACCGGGCAGAGCATCGTGGTCAGCCAGGGGCTGGCGGATGGACCGAGCCCGATAGGCAAAGGACACGACCCCATGGATAAGGACGACATCCTGTCGCTCGCCGACATGCCACCGGGAAACCCGAGCTATCCCTTCGGCCCTTACCGCTTCACGGAATAGAGCCCTCTATCTCGCCCGCGTATTTCTGCTGGATGTTGGCGCGGCGCACTTTCATCGTCGCCGTCACCTCGTCGTCGTCGTGATCCAGTTCCTTGGTCAGCAGGTGGAAGCGTTTGATCTGAGAGGTGGTTCCGGAACCTGTTCAAACAAACCGAACCACCTCTCGCGCATAGTGGGCATAATCTGCAAGCCGTAGCGTGGCCCTTTCGCCCGTCCCCAACTCGACATGCGCGAACTCAGGCGCACGCCCCTGTATCTCGGTCAAAAGGTCCGAATAGAGCACCAACTGCAGAACGTGTTTCGGATGGGGCCGACGTTTGAGCTTGGTGTCAGCCACCTCGTAGCTGAAGGGACCCAGGTTTGATGGGGTCTCGACCCGTTCCAGAAAGTCGGACCACCCGCCCCAGTTGCCCGAAAGAAACGCCCCCTGAAAAACCACGTCCGCTCCAGTGGCCAGAGCGGCTCGAGTCGCGTCCGAATTTGTTGCCAGATCACCCCGCTCAATCTCAACGACACGACGGCCAGATGCCTTCAGTTTTTCCAGATGGGCTGCTTCATGCGCATCTCCTTGCTTTTGCAGCAGAGCGGCATCCTCGGTATCTTCTCCTGGCTCTGGCCCTTCTCCCTGCATGCGCAACAAATCGAGATGGGTTGCATGGGGACAACCCATGAACCGCATCAGATCAGTCGCTGAAAAAAGGATGTTTCCGCCAAATTCCCGCATGGGTTCCTTCAATCAAAATAGTAGGCGATCCAAAGCAGACTCGTCACCTGGTTGCAGCTTGGTCATCAACCAGAAAGGGTGTCAACATTTGTCACACACAGCATTGCGTCCCCCGTAATTACGATCGCGATCCACAAAAATGTTCCGTGATGAAAGGCCGTTACCGGCAGGCCTCAAGTGGCTCGCACGATGCGCAAGCTTTCCGGTGATATCAGAGAGGCCCGCTTTCCTTTCGCCCCCATCCACAGTGAAAAGCCCTTTCCGATGAGCTCCGCTGCGTCGTCCAGCGTCTTCACATAGACCGCGTGCTCCGCGTGATTCTTATGCTTTCCATGAGCCGGATCTCCAAGTTTGTAGCCTTTTGCTGTGAATTCCGGCTCTTCCATCTTTCCTGCACGCGGAGAAACCCGTTCGATCCTGATTACCTGTCCAGTCATTGGTAGCTCCTTTCGTTTCACGAAGCGCCTGCCAGCAATTCCAACTTGCTGAACGGGGCACGATCCGCTTACGGGGAATCGGCTCGACAGGACGCTAGAGCAAACGTAACCTGCGAGGGTGTCAAACTCTGACAGGCTTGTTAGTTGCGCTTATGTCTTTCTCTAAGGCCCAGGACCTGATCCGCCTCGCACAGCTGGCGGGGGCTCGGCGCCGAGGCATCAGCCTCGAAGACATTTGCGCCGAGTTCGAGGTATCACATCGAACCGCGCAACGTATGACTGATGCGCTGGAAGCCACATTTGGAAATGTCATCGCTGAAGACGGCGAAGATAGAAAGCGCCGCTGGCGCTTGTCCGACCCGCATCTTGATCGTCTGCAACTTCGCCACGAGACCGGTGTCGAAGCTCTGGAGATCGCAGCCCGCAGCGCCGAGGCCGATGGGCGTTTACGGCATGCGCAGGCCCTTGCCGATCTTCGCGAGGGATTGCTGGCCCGGTTGTCCTCGCGGAATGCAGCACGCGTCGAGACCGATGCAGAGGCGGTTCTGACAGCCATGGGCCAAGTCACGCGACCCGGACCTCGCGTTAGCGTTTCTTCCGAGATTCTGGATGCGATCATCGAGGCCCTGCGCGGGCCCTTTCGGCTGCGCGTGCGCTACAATGCAGACACGTCAACCCGAATCCTCGAGCCGCACGGCGTGCTGCTGGGCCATCGCACCTATCTTGCCGCGCGCGATCCCGCCAAGGCCGATGAGGTCCGAAACTTCCGGATAGATCTCATCCGCGAAGCGACTACGCTCGATGAGAGCTTTGCGCTCAAAGAAGGGTTCGCTATTGTTGACTACGCCGCGCGGTCCTTTGGCGTCTGGCAGGATCCGGAACAATACGGCGAGGTCGTCTGGCGTTTTTCGCCGGAAGCCGCCGAGCGTGCAGCAGGGTTCAGGTTTCATCCCGACCAAGTCCTAGAGCAGCAAGATGACGGCAGCCTGATCGTTCGCTTCCATGCGGCCGGATGGCTTGAAATGACTTGGCATCTCTATCAATGGGGCGACAAGGTCGAGGTGATCCGACCCGAAGGGTTACGCGCCATGGTGGATGGCTATCGCCGGTCCGATTTCGGGGCGATGCCGTGAAAGCGATTTTCGAAGGAGATATTTGATGGAAGGCAGTTTGAAATTCAGTGCGCTCAAGGAAAAGCAGCGCACCATTCGGGCTGGCTTCCCCGAGACGATGGGCTTGCGCGTCCACCGCGCCATCAGTTGGGTTGGCAGGTCCGAAGCCTGTGACGCGGACGACGACGCACGCTTTCTGTTTCTCTGGATCGCCTTCAATGCAGCCTATGCCGATGAGCGGGAATTCCAGTCGATCGCTCTAGGTGAACGCGCGGCCTTTCTGGACTTCTTCGGCAAGCTAGTAGCGCTCGATGATGATCAGAGAATCTACAAGGCCTTGTGGCAAAAGTTCACCGGCCCTGTCCGGCTGCTCATGGACAACCGGTTCGTGTTCAACCCGTTCTGGCAGCACCACAACGGGATCAATGGCTATGAAGACTGGCAGACGCGGTTCAACGCCTCCATCCGATCCTTCAGCCAAGCATTCCAGGCCGGGGATACTGCACGAGTCCTCAGCTTTGTTTTTGAACGCCTTTATGTCTTACGCAACCAAATCGTCCATGGCGGCGCGACCTGGAATAGCGGTGTGAATCGAGCGCAAGTTCGGGACGGCGCGGCCATTCTGGCGTTCCTGCTACCTGTCTTCATCGACCTAATGATGGACAACCCTGAACAGGATTGGGGAAAGCCATTCTATCCTGTCGTTGAATAAAAACTGTACACATCAACACTGTTGCACCATGCGCAGCAATATCCGTTTCCTGCCCTAACTGTGACAAAGAACTCGTCAAACATACGGATACTACCTATTTCGAGATCCCTCGAAGACACGCAAACCACGTGTTTCAAGTCGGGGGAAGATCGACGACACCTCAGACTGAAAGACCAGCTCGGATCGATCACCCGCAATGCATGAACCCTCGGAAAAGCTACTCGATCTGTGTGTTTCGGTCGATATCGAAGTCGACCCCAAAACTGCTCAGATCTTTGCCTTTGCTGCGGTTCGGCATTGTGATGCGCCTCCGATCCTCTCTCGCAAAGGCGAGTTGGGTGGAGCACTTGATCGGCTGGAATCGACGGTGGCCGATAAAGATCATTTGATTGGCCACAACATCCTGCGCCACGATCTGCCCCACCTCGCAGCAGCCCGGCCGCGCCTGGCGCGACTTGCCAGCGCGCCGATCGATACTTTGTGGCTCAATCCACTGGCCTTTCCACGCAACCCATACCACCACCTCGTCAAGCACTATCAGGATGGGCGTCTTCAGACGGGGCATGTGAATAATCCAGAACTCGATGCGCGTTTGGTATTTCAGGTGCTGGAAAACCAGCTCATTGCATTCCGCGAACTCGAAAAGGTCGAACCCGATGCGCTGACCGCGTATCACTTTCTTGCCACGCGGCAGGAAGCCTCAGGCGGGTTTGATGCTGTGTTCAGCCTTATCCGTTCGGCCTCGGCTCCCTCGGCGCGAGCGGCAGAAGATGCGATCCGGCGTCTCCTGTCAGGCCGTGCATGCAGCCGGCGTATCGACCAGACGTTGGGGCGATTGGCAAGTCCGCAGCTCGGCTGGCCGATGGCCTATGCCCTCTCGTGGATTTCCGTGGCTGGCGGAGAGTCCGTGATGCCGCCGTGGGTGCGTATGCAGTTCCGCGAGGCCGCGCTCATCGTGCGCCATTTGCGTGATACGGCCTGTGACAGACCCGACTGTGCCTGGTGCCGCGAAAAGAATGATCCCAAACGCGCGCTTTCGCGCTGGTTCGGTTTCGAGGCGTTCCGGCCTCAGCCTATAGATGACATGGGCCGACCGTTACAGGAACGGATCGTTGACGAGGCGATGCACGGGAAAAGCATCCTCGGCATCCTGCCGACCGGCACGGGGAAATCGGTCTGCTATCAGATCCCGGCGCTTTCCAAGTTCGACAAGACCGGGGCGCTCACAGTCGTTATCTCGCCCTTGGTGGCGCTGATGTCCGATCAGGTGCAAGGAATGGCCAGAGCGGGGATTTCCTCTGCCGTCACGGTGAACGGCATGCTCTCGCTGCCGGAGCGGCAAGATGCCCTCGACAGAGTACGCATGGGCGAAGCAGCAATGTTGCTGATCTCGCCCGAGCAGCTGCGCAGTGTCTCGGTCCGCTCGGTCCTGGCGCAGCGTGAGGTCGGTCTTTGGGTGCTGGATGAAGCCCACTGTATTTCAAAATGGGGCCACGACTTTCGGCCCGACTACCGCTATGTCGCACGCTTCATCAAGGAATTCTCGGGCGACGAGTCCTCGGCGCCTATCCTGTGCTTGACCGCCACTGCCAAGCCAGAAGTCGTTCGCGATATCCGGGAGCATTTCCTATCGAGACTTGAAGCCGACCTCTTGCTCCTGGACGGCGGCGCGGTCCGTACCAACCTGACCTTCGAGGTGCGGCCGACCCAACGCCGGACCAAGCTTGCCGATATCCTCGACGTGATCGAAGCGAAGTTGCCACGCGAGGGAGCCTCTGGCGCTGTAGTCTATTGCGCGACGCGCAGCACAACAGAACGGGTCGCGGAGTTCCTCAAACAGCAGGGGCTTGCGGCCGAGCACTTCCATGCGGGACTGAAGCCGGACGAAAAGCGGGATATTCAGGAGCGGTTCCGCATCGGAGAGCTTCGGGTGATCGCCGCCACAAATGCCTTTGGCATGGGGATCGACAAACCCGATATCCGGCTTGTCGTCCATGGGGATATTCCCGGATCTCTTGAGAACTACCTGCAGGAAGCCGGCCGCGCCGGCCGGGATCGGGAGCACGCCAATTGCGTCCTCCTCTTCGCCGGCGATGATGTTGAGCGCCAGTTCTCGCTCTCTGCCCGCTCAAGGCTCGCGCGGCATGAGATTGGCGCGATCCTGAAAGCGCTGCGCAGACTCGACGGCAGAACCTCAAAGCATGGTGAAGTTGTGGCAACCTCCGGCGAGATCGTACGCGCCGAGAAGGATCTGGAGTTCGAGCGCGACAGCGCAACCGACGATACACGGGTCAAGACAGCCGTATCGTGGCTTGAAGAAGCAAAGCTGCTGACCCGCGAAGAAAACCGGGTTCAGGTCTTCCCCTCCTCCTTGCGTGTCCAGCGGCTGGAGGAAGCTGAGACACTTCTCGCGGCAGCCGACATCACCGGCACCCGGCGGCAGCAACTTCTCGACATCGTGCGTCACCTGATGAACGCACCACCGGACCAAGGTATCTCGACGGACGAGTTGACCGGTGTCAGCGGCTTGACGGGCGGCGGCCTTAACAAGGCCCTGTCTGATCTTGAAGCCCTCGGCATCGCCCGAAATGATGTCGTTGTAACTGTCTTCATTCATGTCGGCGTTGAAGGGCAGTCATCGCAGCGCCTGGGTCAAGCGTCCCGGCTAGAGGAGGCTCTGATCGCACTGATGCGCGAGGCTGCCCCTGATATCGAAGGGGATGAGGCGTCACCATTGCATCTCGCCGAGACCTGTCAGGCGCTGCGCGACCGTGACCATTCATCAGCACGCCCAGATATCGTCGAGAAGCTCCTGCGCGGAATTGCGGGGGACGGGCGTGATCAGGATGGCGGGCGCGGCAACATCCGGCTGCGCAAAGCCTCGCGCAATACCCTCATGGTTGCCCTGCAACGCTCGGGGCCGGTGCTGGAACAGACTGCGGCAATCCGCCGGCAAGCAGCTGAACTCTTGCTCGCCCACTTGGTCGGCAAGCTGAGCAAAGGAACGCGTGGCAAGGACCTCCAGGTCGAAACCACGATGGGCGATCTGCTCGCATCGCTCAGTGGCGATGCCTTCCTTCGTGGCGCCGTGCAAGACATGAACAAGCTTATGGAGCGCGCCCTCCTGTGGCTGCACGAACAAGAGGTGGTGACGCTCGGCAAAGGGCTGACCGTATTCCGACCGGCGATGACTGTGCATCTGCGTCCAGGCAGCGGTGGGTTTACCCAAAAGGACTTCACACCGCTTGATGAGCACTACTGCGAGCAAACGATCCAGACCCACGTGATGGCGGCCTATGCCGAAGCGGGTCTCGAGGCAATGGATCGGGCGCTGCGGCTCTCTGAAGACTATTTCGTGCTGGAGCGCGATGCCTTCTTGCGACGCTGGATGCCCGGGCGTGGCGCCGAAATCCGACGCCAGACGACCGGAACATCCTGGAAAGCAATCGTCGAGGCGCTCGACAATCCGGTGCAGCAGAAGATCGTCGCGGACGATCGGGAACAGACCAACGTGCTGGTGCTAGCCGGCCCCGGATCGGGCAAAACGCGGGTTCTTGTCCACCGGATCGCCTATCTGGTCCGGGTTCGGCGTGAAGATCCGCGTGGGATTCTGGTTCTTGCCTACAACCGGCATGCCGCCGCCGAAATCCGTGCGCGCCTGCGGCACCTGATCGGCGACGATGCCAGTCGCGTCACGGTGTCCACCTGCCACGCTCTGGCGATGCGCCTCGTCGGCGCCAGCTTTGTCGGCGCTTCGGGCGATGCCCATGATTTCGACGGCATCGTACTTGAGGCTGTGCGTCAACTGAACGGCGAAGGTCTGACCAAGTCAGAGGCCGAAGCGCAACGCGACGCGCTTATCCAAGGTTATCGCTGGATCCTGGTCGATGAGTATCAAGACATCGGACCCGAGGAATACGCTTTGATCGCAGCAGTCGCTGGTCGATCCCTAGACGATCCTGACCTACGCCTGAGCCTCTTCGCAGTGGGCGACGACGACCAGAACATCTATGCGTTCGCCGGTGCCTCGATCCGTTTCATCCGCCAGTTCGAGACGGATTACAAAGCCAAGCCGGAATTCCTCACCGAAAACTACCGCTCGACGCGACATATCATCGATGCCGCCAACGGCGTGATTGCCCCTGCAGCAGAGCGGATGAAGACCGGGCACGACATCAGCATAGACCAGAAGCGCGAGAAAGATCCGCCGGGTGGCGCGATGGCAGAGCATGACCCGGTCGCAGCCGGACGCGTAGAGCTACTGCGCTGTCCGCCCGGAGACGTCGCCCAAGCCGTCGCAGCCGTGGATCAGCTTATCCGTCTCTCGCGCCTTGACCCGAATTGGAGTTGGTCGCGTGCGGCTGTCATTTCGCGCGACTGGCGGCGGCTGGGACCCGTCCGAGCCTATGCCGAGGCGCAAGGCATCCCGGTCGAGATGGCCAACGAGAGCCTCCCGAACATCTGGCGTCTTCGCGAAATGCAGAGCTTCGTGGCCGAGCTAAGACGAGAACCTGCGCGACTTCTCGGCATCGCGGAACTGCTCGAACTCCTGAACGGACAGACGCGGAACCGATGGACCGATCTGATCGCCGAAGGCATAGCGGCGCTCGCGCGCGAGATCGCCGACAACGCTATGCCAGTTCCGGACCTCGTCGAGTGGTTTGCCGAATGGTCGAGGGATACGCGCGGCGAACAGCGAGGCTTGTTGCTGCTAACGGCACATCGGGCCAAAGGGCTGGAATTCGACTACGTCGTGATCCTGGATGGGGGCTGGGAGCAGCCTTCGCGTGGAGAGGATGCCGATGCGCCCCGTCGTCTCTTCTATGTCGCCATGACGCGCGCGCGGCGCAGTCTGGCGGTCATGGCCACGGGTGGACATCCATTCCTGAACCCCCAACAGGATGCAGTGCTGGATAGAGCTGTCGTGCCTGATCCTTCTGGGCTCGAAGGGCGCCCACCCCATTACGTGACACCCGATCTGAAACTGGTTGACCTCTCGTGGGCGGGACGGCTCAATGACGGTCATCCCGCGCTCGCAGCCATTAACGCGGCCCAGGTCGGGGATCCCGTGACGCTGGTCGCAGACGGGACGGCCTGGAGCATTCGTAACGAAAAGGGCCAGACGCTCGGCCGCATGGCGCGCGCCTACAACGCCCCCGAAGGGTTGGAGTTTCTCCGCGGCGAGATCGGAGCGATCGTCCGCTGGCGCAAGAGCGACAACAAGGAAGAATTCCGCAGCACCATCCGGCGAGACGAATGGGAAGCGATCCTGCCGGAACTGGTCTTCGGCTGAACGACGTGTGCCAGGCCGATCTTATCGCTTCAAGTCCGGGCGCTACGCTAACCGGCGATACTGTGGATCTGCACGCTCTCGCCGCAGACCTCACGCGCAATATCGACCACATGCTGATGGTGCGTGAGATAGATCGCCTGGCCCTGTCAGAGATGACCCCGGTAGCAGTGCTGACGACCTGCCGCAGAGCGGCCAGAGAACTGGCATCTATGCCTTCGGGAAACACCCGCGCCAGTTCAAAGACGGCACGATCTATGTCGTCCAGGACCTTTTGAGCCTCGGCCAACGTGACTTCACGCGCCTTGGCGTCACGTGCCGATACCGAACTGCGCCGGCTGCAAGACGAGCACGAGGAGACGTTCAAAAAGGCGGACCGGCTGATCCAAGTGCTCTCGGAACACATCCGCCGCGATGCGCCGGAGTTTGACGAATTGGTCGCCGTCGCGAAAACCAATCTCGCCGCGCAGCGCACCCATCAGGAAGACTTGCGCAGCGCCAAAACGCGTGTGGATGACCTGACCCGGGATCGGACCAAGCGCACCGAAAAGCTTGCGGTCATTGAAGCGGACGCATCGAACGCGCGCCGTGATTGGGTGGAGCGGGTAGCAGCGGCCTTGCCGAAGGGTTTGGATGCCGGCTTGCTCGAGGCCTCTCTGCAACCGCTCTGCGAAGTATTTTTTGGTACTTACCCGATCGTGGTCGAGGGAGACACCGAGCACGCCGCGTTCATGGCCGCCGTGGTTGAGGCGGGCCATGAACTAATTGATCAGGTCACAATTATCAAAGCGCGGGGCAAGCCGCAGATCCGCGCAATCATGAAGATGCTGATCCATTTCCGCAAGGATTTTGGCGTGCTGCACGACTGCGATTGGCCGTACGGGAAGGATGGCAGGCGGAACACGGACGGCAGTCTAGCTAAATCCGGCTCATGGGCGCACAACGCCGAAATTCGCAAGTTGGTGAATGAAGCGAAGCGAGTCGACATTGGCGTCGCACACGAGGTCAGCATACCCGACTTCGAGCGTCGTATCGGGCTTCCCCGTGGGACAGGCGGGAAGCCCTTCGAGGCATACCTCGCAATAAAGCAGGATGAGGCAGCCAAAGCCGAAGTGCAGGCATTGTTAGTGCGTCTCAAGGAACCCGGACGCTACGCTGACGTGGCGGCACCAGAATGCGATGCCGCTGCCTTCGTGACAGATCTCCTGGATCAGCTCCGAAAAAGGGCAGCAGAGCATGGCTGGGAAGACTCCCTCCGACTTGGAGAATAAGTCTGTGCAAAGATAGCCGTCGTCGGCCTGGAAGGAACCAGAAGTCAAGTCCAGCGCCCAAAGCCGTGGTCGAAAACCGTATCGCGCCAAATGCCATACAGAGACTCGCCCCATTTTGGGCGGCCATTTCGCCTGCAATTTCAAGTCTCTAAGGGTCGACGGGGACTGCAAGCCACGGAAATCACGCGCCAATGCGCGCTAAACAAAATCGTTTAAAATCAATATGTTGTGTGGTGGCGGAGACGATGGGATTCGAACCCACGAGGCGGTTTCCCGCCTACTCCCTTAGCAGGGGAGCGCCTTCGACCACTCGGCCACGTCTCCGCTGATCCGTCTAGTGGCGACAGGTCGACGTGACAAGGCCGAAATCCGCGGCAGGCGCCTGCTCATGCCCCGAGCCAGCGCACAGAGCCCATAGGAGCAAGGTCGTAGCCACCCAGATCCGCCGCGCGCTCCGCAAGTGCGGGGCCGCGCGCAAAGGCGAGGAGTCGC
>PHEG01000330.1 GCA_002842835.1 Alphaproteobacteria bacterium HGW-Alphaproteobacteria-2
GTTGCAGATGGGCGGCTCCGACCAGTGGGGCAACATCGTGAACGGTATAGACCTCACGCGGCGCATCGCCGGGGCCGAGGTCTACGGGCTCACCTCGCCACTCCTGACCACGGCGGACGGGCGCAAGATGGGCAAGTCGGCGGAAGGGGCCGTCTGGCTCGATGCCGCGATGCTGAGCCCTTACGAATTCTGGCAGTTCTGGCGCAACACCGCCGATGCGGATGTGGGCCGGTTCCTGAAGCTCTACACCGAGTTGTCGGTGGAAGAGTGCGAGAGGCTCGGCGCGCTCGGCGGGGCCGACATCAACGCGGCCAAGGTGACGCTCGCCAACGCGGTGACCACGCTGGCGCACGGGCCCGATGCGGCGGCCGCAGCGGAGGCGACGGCGCGGGAGGTCTTCGAGCGGGGCGGCGCGGGCGAGGATCTGCCCACGCTCAGGCTGGCTGCGGCGGAGATCGTCGAGGGAATCTCGCTTGCCCAGCTTTTCGTGCGCGCGGGGCTTGCTAAATCGGGCAAGGAGGCGCGGCGGCTCATTGCCGAGGGCGGCGCGCGGCTCGACGATGAGGGTGTCACCGACCCTGGGCTCATGCTCTGGGCGGCGGATCTGGCGCAGCCGCGCAAGCTCTCCGCCGGGCGCAAGCGGCACGCGCTGGCGGTGCTGGGCTGACGCCGTTCAGCCCTCGCCCCGCGCCGCCTGCCGCGCCGCACGCCCGCCGCGGCGCTGGCGCAGCAGGGCCGCGCGCGACGGCAGATCGGCCATGATGCGTCGGCGGTCTTCGGGGCTCATGCGCGACCATGCGGCGATTTCTTCCAGCGTGCGCAGGCACCCCGCGCAGATGCGCGCCTCCGGGTGAATGACGCAGATCTGCACGCAGGGGCTTTCCATCTCGTCGCGCCTCCAGACGTCTTCCTTCATGCGCCCGCGCCTTCCATGTGGCGCAGCCGGTCGAGCGCCCCCTGCAGGATATAGCCCGCCGCCACATGGTCGATCACCTCGGCGCGACGCTTGCGCGACGTATCCGCCATCAGCAGTGCGCGTTCGGCGGCGACAGTGGAAAGGCGCTCGTCCCAGAAGCCGATGGGCAGCGGCGTGAGCCGCGAGAGGTTGCGCGCGAAGGCCCGCGTCGCCTGCGCGCGCGGGCCCTCGCTGCCGTCCATGTTGCGCGGCAGGCCGAGGATCAGGCCGACGATGCCGCGCGCGGCGACGATCTCCAGCAGACGGCTGGCGTCGGGTGCGAACTTGCCCCGGCGCAGGGTCTCGAGCGGGCTCGCCACCTGGCGACGGGTATCGGAGACGGCGATGCCGATGGTCTTCTCGCCGAGGTCGAGCCCCATCAGCGCGCCCTCGCGAGGCAGGGCGGCGGCGAAGTCCGCGATGTCGTCCTCCACGCCGCTCACCCGCCGAGCCCCGCATCGCGCGCCGCGGCGCGGATGGTGGCCAGGGCTGCGGCATCGCCGTCGTGGGCGGCTTCGGCGCTGGCGCGGGCGGCCTCGGCGCGGGTGGCATCGCCCAGCACACCCAGCGCCCGGATGAGCCGCGCCCACTCCGCCGCAGTTCCGCCCTCGGCGACGAGCCGGGCCTCCAGCCCGTCCACCATGCCGCGGATCATGGCGTTGCGATCCTCGTCACTCATCCCGGCGGCGGCCTCCATCTCGGTCGCTGAGGGGCCGGGCACGGCGGCGGCCTGCGTCTGAAGGAGCGCCGGGTCGAGCCACCGCCCGGCGAGTTCGGCCACCACCGGCAGCCGCTCGCGCAGCAGCGGCACCCAGGGCGCGCTCTCGCGGCTTTCCGCCAGCAACCCGCGCCACAGATCGAAGGCGCGGTCGTGCCGCCCGGCTTGGGCGAACATCAATCCCGCGTAGTAGCGCGCCAGCGGCTGGCGGGGGTTGCGCGCAAGCGCCGCCGAGAGCGCCGCCTCGGCCTCGGGCGAGACATAGCCGCCCGCCGCCATGGCCGCGATGGCGCGCGCCTGTGCGGCGTGGGCGGCGCGGAAGCGGCCCATGGCAGCCTCGTGGCGGGCAAGGATCGCGTTGCCCTCGGCATCGTTCGGGCGTTGCGCGACCAGCGTGCGCAACTGCTCGACCAGGGCGCGGTATTCGGCGTCCATGCCTTCGGGCGTCTCTTCCGCCTCGGCTCCTGTTGCCGCTTCGGCGGCGGCCTGGCCCGGGCGGGCCGCGTGCTGCGCGTCGAGTGCCGCCAGCCGTTCGCCGAGCGGCAGGTCGGCTGCCCCCGGCGCGCCGAGATGGCCGTAGAGCGCCACCGAGCCCGCCACCACGGCGAGCGCCACCGCGACGCCCAGCAACCGGTCGCCGCGCCGCGCGCCCGCGGGGGCCGCGCCTGTGGCTTTCAGCGTCCGGTCGGCCTCAAGGATGCGGCGCGAGATCTCCACCCGCGCACGCTCGGCATCCTCGGGGGAGAGCACGCCGCGTGCGAGATCGCGCTCCACCTCGGAGAGTTGCGCGCGGTAGACGCGCAGGTCGAAGGCTGCCACCGGCTCGACGCCTTCGCGCCCGCGCAAGAGCGCCGCCACAAGCGCCAGCGCCGCCAGCGCGGCAAGCCCGATTGCCGTGAGCCAGAACCCCATGTGCCCTCCTTCTGCGGTCCGCCCCCATGTAGCGGCTCCGTCCCGCGGCGGAAAGGGGCTGGCCGCGCGCCGCGATGCCTCGGGCGGCGATGTCGCATTCCCGGTGCATTGTGCCGCTCCGCGTCTAGGGTATTCTGGCCCCTGGATGCAGGAAGGGCGGGGGCCTTGCGCCCCCGAGTCGAGGGAGTTGACGTTGCGCCGCTATTCCGCCCTTGCCATCGCCCGCGAGGCGCTGCGCCATCACATGGGGTGGGAGCGTGCCTGGGGTCCGCGCAGCGAGCCGAAGGCCGAATACGACGTGGTGATCGTGGGCGCGGGCGGGCACGGGCTGGCCACGGCCTATTATCTCGGCAAGAACCACGGCATCACCAATGTCGCGATTCTCGAGAAGGGCTGGCTCGGCGGCGGCAATACCGGGCGCAACACCACCATCATCCGCTCGAACTACCTGCGCGACCCCTCGGCGGCGATCTACGAGAAGGCGCGCAGCCTCTACGAGACGCTGAGCCAGGATCTGAACTACAACGTCATGTTCTCGCCCCGCGGCGTGATGATGCTCGCACAGACCGAGCACGAGCGCCGCGCCTTCCAGCGCACGGCGCATGCCAACCGCCTGCAGGGCATCGAGACGGAATGGGTGGACCCCACGCGGGTCAAGGCTCTCTGCCCGATCATCAACATCAAGGGTCCTCGCTATCCGGTGCTGGGCGGGCTCTGGCAGCCGCGGGGCGGCACCGCGCGCCACGATGCCGTGGCCTGGGGCTATGCGCGCGCCTGCGCCGACATGGGGATGCACATCCTCCAGCAATGCGAGGTGACGGGCATCGAGCGCGCGGGCGGGCGCGTCTCGGGCGTGCAGACGACGAAGGGACGCATCGGCTGCAGGAAGCTCGCGCTGATTGTCGCGGGGCATTCGGGCGTGCTGGCCGACATGGCGGGCTTCCGGCTTACATGAGTCAGTCCGACAAGGGCGAGATGGTGATCGGCGGCGGCGCGGACGGCTACAACAATTACACCCAGCGCGGCAGCTTCCAGCACATCGAGGAGACGGTGCGCGCCCTGATCGAGACATTCCCGATCATCTCGCGCCTCAAGATGCTGCGCCAGTGGGGCGGCATCGTTGACATGACGGGCGACCGCTCGCCCATCATAGGCCGGGCCCCGGTGGAGGGCGTGTTCCTCAACTGCGGCTGGGGGACGGGCGGCTTCAAGGCGATCCCCGGCTCGGGCTGGGCCACGGCCGAGATGATCGCGAAGGACGCACCGGGGCATCTGGCCGCGCCCTTCGGGCTGGAGCGGTTCCGCGAGGGCCGGATGATCGACGAGAGCGTGGCTGCGGCGGTGGCGCACTGAGGGTTCTGCAATGCTTCTACTCACCTGCCCCTACTGCGGCGTCGCCGCCGAGGAAACCGAACTCGCCCCGGGCGGCGAGGCGCATCTGAAGCGCCACGGGCCGGGCTCGGGCGACGAGGACTTCGCCGGCTATCTCTTCGGGCGCCGCAACCCCAAGGGCGTCCATTTCGAGCGCTGGCGGCATGCCTTCGGCTGCGGCAAGTGGTTCCACGCCGCGCGCTGCACGGTGACGCTGGAGGTCTTCGGCACCTACCCCGCGCAGACGACCGAGCCGCCCGCCGACATCGTCGCGGCGATCAGGGCGAAGCGCCCGGACTGGGAGGGCCGGGAATGAGCACACGCCTCGCCACCGGCGGCCGCCTGATCGACCGTCGCGCGCCGCTGGAGTTTCGCTTCAACGGCAAGCGGATGAAGGGCTTTCAGGGCGACACGCTTGCCTCGGCGCTGCTCGCCTCGGGGCAGATGCTGGTGGGCCGGTCGTTCAAGTATCACCGCCCGCGCGGCGTGGTGGCGAGCGGTGCGGAAGAGCCCAACGCGCTGATGAACCTCGGGCGCGGGGCGCGCTTCGAGCCGAACCAGCGCGCCACCACGACCGAGCTTTTCGACGGGCTGGAGGCGGCGAGCCAGAACCACTGGCCGACGCTGGAGGCCGATGTGGGCGTGGTGAACGCCTGGTTCGCGCGCTTCTTCCCCGGCGGCTTCTACTACAAGACGTTCCTGTGGCCGCGATCCTTCTGGAAGCACGTCTATGAGCCCTTCATCCGGCAGTCGGCCGGGCTGGGCAAAGCGCCCACCGAGCGCGACGCCGACACCTACGAGCATTTTCACGCCTTCACGGACGTGCTGGTGGTCGGCGGCGGCGTGGCGGGGCTGGCGGCGGCGCGGGCGGCGGCGTCTTCGGGCGCGCGGGTGCTGGTGATCGAGCAGACGGCGCATTGGGGTGGGCGCGCCCCGGTCGATGGTGACGAGATCGACGGGCAACCGGCCGGGGAATGGATCGGCAAGACCGTGGCGGAACTGGCCGCCATGCCCAATGTCACGCTGCGGCTGCGCACCATGGGCGCGGGGGTCTACGACCACGGCTATGTGCTGGGCTACGAGCGTGTCACCGATCATGCGCCCGACACGCCTGGTCCGCGCCACCGGCTCTGGCGCATCCGTGCCGCGCAGGTGGTCACCGCGACGGGCGCCATCGAGCGGCCCATAGCGTTTGCGGGCAACGACCGCCCCGGCGTGATGCTGGCCTCGGCCGTGCGCGACTATGTGGTGAACTGGGCCGTCTCGCCCGGCGACCGCACCGTGGTGGTGACCAACAACGACGACGCCTACCGCACCGCGATCGCGCTGAAGGAGGCGGGGTTGGAAGTGCCCGCCATCGTCGACGCGCGGCGCGAGGCCAAGGGGCCGCTTCCGGAGCGGGCGCGTGCCCTCGGCATCCGGGTCGAGACCGGCCACGGCATCGCCAAGGTCAAGGGCCGCCGCCGGGTCGAGGGCGTGGCGATCTGCGCCCAGGCGGGCGAGGGCGCAGTGCTGGAAGAGCTGAAGTGCGAGGCCGTGGCCATGTCGGGCGGCTGGTCGCCGGTGGTGCATCTCTGGTCGCACTGCGGCGGCAAGCTGTTGTGGGAC
>PHEG01000331.1 GCA_002842835.1 Alphaproteobacteria bacterium HGW-Alphaproteobacteria-2
AGGCCGAGACAGCGTCTCGGCCAAAGTCCAACAGGGAGGTAGAAGGCACGTGCCGCAACGCAGCACGCCGTTGCCTTCGCAATGACAGGTAAGGGTCAAAAATTGATCGATCAAGAAAAAACTTCGCCCATAGGCACATAACAGCCATGCCCTGAGGGCATGGCTGTTTCGCTAGATGACTAAGTCTTGGACGAATCTGTCTCTTTCATGCGGCGCCGATAAGCGAAAATTTCCTCCGAGACGAAGGTGCGGAACGCCTCGATCCGCTTCGAGTGGCGCAGTTCCTCGGGGTAGGCGAGGTAGACCGGAACCTCGGCCGATTCAACTTCCGGCAGCACACGCACCAGTTGGGGGAAGTCCTCGACCAGGTAATCAGGCAACACGCCGATCCCGAGATCGTTGAGCACGCCCTGCAGAACGCCGAAATAGTTGTTGATCGCCAGATGCGAGCGGACCTCGCCCGAGAACAGGATACGCACCAGCGTTGCCCCGGCACTTACCTGCGCCGCTCCGGCCTGCTGGCTGATCAGCCGGTGCTGCGCGAGATCGGCCTCGACCAGCGGCGTGCCGTAGCGGTCCAGATATGCGGGTGTGGCGTAGAGGCGCATGCGCACATCCATCAATTTGCGGCGCACCAGATCGGCCTGGCTCGGCTCCTTCATGCGGATCGCCACATCCGCCTCGCGCATCGGCAGGTCGAGAACGCGCTCTTCCAGCATCAGGTCGATCTTCAGGTCCGGGTAAAGCTCGTAGAGCGCCTTCAGTCGCGGCACCAGCCAGAGCGTGCCGAATCCGATGGTGGTGGTCACACGAAGCTCGCCGAACACCTCGTCCTCGCTGTCGCGGATGCGCGCGGCTGCGGTGTCGAGGCGGCGGTTCATCGCCGCCGTGGCGTCGTGCAGCAACTCGCCCTGTTCGGTGAGAATCAGCCCGCGCGCGTGGCGGTGGAAGAGTGTGGTGTCGAGGGTCTCCTCCAGCGCACGGATCTGACGGCTGACGGCGGACTGGCTGAGCCCCAGCGCCTCGCCCGCATGGGTCAGGCTGCCTGCCTCGGCCACGGCATGGAAGATTCGCAGCTTGTCCCAATCCATCGTCGCAACCTTGTTGCGGGCGGGGCCGCAGCCTCGCGCCTTTGTTATCGCTGCCGAAGGTGTAGGCCAAACGAACAGTTGATGAAAGAATCTCCTACACAGGTCAGTCATTTTGACCTAAAATCGGTTTAAATAAGACCCCGGGGAGGTGCGCCATGACCAAGCAGGACATTCGCCTGTCGGACCGTTTCGACCTCACGAGATCGCCGGTGCTGCTCAACGGCACGCAGGCACTGGTGCGGCTGATGCTGATGCAGAAGTGGCGCGACGCGCAGGCGGGGCTTAACACCGCCGGCCTCGTGACCGGCTATCGCGGCTCTCCGCTCGGTGCCGTCGATCAGCAGATGTGGCGCGCCCGAAAGGAGCTGGAAGCGGCAGACGTGCTGTTCCAGCCAGGGCTCAACGAGGACCTCGCCGCCACCGCGCTCTGGGGCAGCCAGCAGGCGGAATTGCGCGGCGAAGGCCGCTTCGACGGCGTCTTCGGGCTCTGGTACGGCAAGGGGCCCGGCGTGGACCGCACCGGCGACGTGATGCGCCATGCCAACATGGCGGGCACCGCGCGGCATGGCGGCGTGCTGATGGCGATGGGCGACGATCACACGGGCGAGTCCTCGACCGTGCTGCATCAGTCCGACACGATCGAGGCCACCTCGGTCGTCGATGGCCGCCCCGACCGGATGTCCTTCGTGACACCGGACTTCCGGATGCCCGAGGGCGGGCTCAACATCCGCCTTCTGGACACGCCGGTGGCGCAGGAAGCGCGGATGATCGACTACAAGCGCTTCGCCGCCGAGGCATTCGGACAAGCGAACGCAATCAACCGCCGTGTCTGGGGCAAGCCCGGGGCGAAGATCGGCTTCGTCGCGGCGGGCAAGAACTGGCTCGACCTCGTGCACGCGCTGGAACTGCTGGGGCTCGACGCCGCCGAGGCGGAACGGCTGGGCATCACCACCTACAAGGTCGGCATGACCTTTCCGCTCGACATGAAGGGCTTCCACGACTGGGCCGAGGGGCTCGATCTGATCGTGGTGGTGGAAGAGAAGCGCAAGCTGATCGAGGTGCAGGTCAAGGAATCGATCTTCGACGACCGCCGCGGCCGGCGCGTCTATGGCTGGCACAAGGGCGGCGGCGAAGGCCCGCACGCCGGAGAAGAGCTGTTCCCGACTCGTTATGCCCTGGACCCGATCATGATCGCCGAGAAGATCGGCGCGATCCTCGTCGAGGAGGGCCGCGGTACCGACCGCATCAAGGCCGGGCTCGCGCAGATCGCCGAGGCGCGCCGCGCCGACAATGCCACCGACATCGCCGCGCGGCTGCCCTACTACTGCGCGGGCTGCCCGCACAACACCTCGACGAAGGTGCCCGAGGGCAGCCGCGCCTATGCCGGCATTGGCTGCCATTACATGGTGCAGTGGATGGACCGCAACACGCTGGGCTTCACCCACATGGGTGGCGAGGGCGCCAACTGGGTGGGCGAGGCGCCGTTCTCGAAGCGCCGCCACGTCTTCCAGAACCTCGGCGACGGCACCTACAATCATTCGGGCGTGCAGGCGATCCGCGCGGCGCTCGCCGCGGGCACCAACATCACCTACAAGATCCTCTTCAACGACGCCGTGGCGATGACCGGCGGCCAGCCCAACGAGGGCGGGCTCTCGCCCCAGCAGATCGCGCGCGAAATCCAGGCGATGGGGGTTGGGCACATCGCCGTGGTCCATGACGAGAAGGAGGAGATCGACCTCTCAGCCTTCCCGCGCGGGATCACGACGCACGAGCGCGCCGAACTCGACGCCGTGCAGAAGAAGATGCGCGAGATCGAGGGCGTCTCGGCCATCATCTATGTGCAGACCTGCGCCGCCGAGAAGCGCCGCCGCCGCAAGCGCGGCAAGTTCCCCGACCCGGACCGGCGCGTGTTCATCAACACCGACATCTGCGAGGGCTGCGGCGATTGCGGCGTGCAGTCGAACTGTGTCGCCATCGTTCCGGTGGAAACCGAACTCGGCCGCAAGCGCGCCATCGACCAGTCGGCCTGCAACAAGGATTTCTCCTGCCTCAAGGGTTTCTGCCCCTCCTTCGTGACGCTGGAAGGCGCGCAGGTCCGCAAGGCCGCCACCGCACAGGTGGACATCCCCGACATGCCCGAACCCGCCCTGCCCGCCATCCGCGGCACCCATAACGTGGTCATCACCGGCGTGGGTGGCACTGGCGTGGTGACGCTGGGCGCCATCCTGGCACAAGCCGCGCAGATCGACGGGCTGGGCGCGGGCATGATGGAAATGGCCGGTCTGGCGCAGAAGGGCGGCGCGGTGCACATCCACTGCCGCATCGCGCAGACGCCCGAAGACATCAATGCCATCCGCGTTGCCACCGGCGAGGCCGATTGCGTGATCGGCGGCGATCTGGTTGTCACCGCCGGGGCGAAGACGCTGGGGCTGATGACGACGGGCCGCACCCGTGGCGCGGTCAACAGCCACGAGATCGTCACCGGCGAATTCACCCGCAACACCGAGTTTCGCCTGCCGGGCGAGCGGCTGCAACTGGCGCTGCAGGCCCGTCTCGGCGCGGACCGGGTGGATTTCTTCGACGCCAGCGAGCTTGCGCGGCGGCTCATGGGCGACTCGATCTACGCAGGATGCCGCGCGCGTGCTGGCCGATACGGTCGTCGCAAAGCCGAAGACGCTCGACGAGAAGATCGCCTTCCGCGCCAGCCACCTGACTGCCTATCAGGGGCCGCGGCTCGCGCGGCGCTACCGCAAGCTTCTGGAGCGTGTGGAAGACCCGAGGCTGAAGGAGGCGGTGGCGAAGGGCTATCACAAGCTGCTCGCCTACAAGGACGAATACGAGGTGGCGCGGCTGCACCTCGAGACCGCCGAGAAGGCGCGCGCCGAATTCGAGGGCGATTTCCGCATGAGCTTCCACCTGGCGCCCCCCATCCTCGGCAGCACCGGGCCGGACGGGCGGCCCAGAAAGCGTGCGTTCGGGCCCTGGATGCTGCGCGCCTTCCGCCTGCTCGCGCGGCTGAGGGCGCTGCGCGGCACGCCGCTCGACGTGTTCGGCTACTCCGCCGAGCGGCGCATGGAGCGCGATCTCATCCGCCAGTACGAGCGCGACATGGCCGAGGTGCTGGAACGGCTCACACCCGGGCGCATGGACGCCGCCGTGGCGCTGGCCGAACTGCCGCTCTCGATCCGCGGATTCGGCCCGGTCAAGGCGGCGAATGCGGAGAAGGCGGCGGCGCGGCGCACGGAACTTCTGGCGGCGCTGCGCGGCGACGGCGCGGCGCGGCAGGCGGCGGAATAGCCCGGCTCAGCCCAGCCCGGCCTCGGCGCGCAGCGCGGCCATCAGCTCGGCCAGCGCCTTGGCGTTGATCTCGTTTGTCAGCCGCCCCTCCGCGTCGAACTGGCCGGTGTTCTGCCCCACAAGC
>PHEG01000332.1:0-548 GCA_002842835.1 Alphaproteobacteria bacterium HGW-Alphaproteobacteria-2
TCGTAATCCTCGGTCATGCGCAATTGATCGTGCAGAACCGTACGGAAATCGACATCGTCGTCAGCAATCAGGATCTTGCGGAGGTTGGTCATCAGCGGGTTATCCGGTCACCAAAACGAACATGCGGTCTTTATCAAACACGCGATGTGGGGTCGCACAACCGCAGCGCACCGATTCTCACGCGGACGTGTCGCGCGCCCGTTGCGAATTGTTGCTCCGTGAGCCAGCGCTGCGGCCATCGACGCGCCAGATTGCAGTTTGATCTGCGCCGTGTCGGGGATAGGAGGGGGCAAAGACCCGCAAGGTGAGACAGGCGCAGATGACGCTTTCGCCCGATCCGCAGGAAATGCTGGCCCGCGCCCGCGGCGACATGCGCCTCGGGCTGCCGGTAGTGCTTGCGGGCGACGGGCAGGCGGTGGTCGTGGCGGCGGTGGAGACGCTTGCGCCCCCCCGGCTCGCGGCTCTGCGGGCGCTGGGCCCCGCGCCGTTACTGGCGATCACGGGGCATCGCGCGGCAACACTGAAGGCGCGCGCCTATGACGGCGATC
>PHEG01000332.1:620-5337 GCA_002842835.1 Alphaproteobacteria bacterium HGW-Alphaproteobacteria-2
GGGCGGCTGCATGTCTTCCGCCCGGGCGACGGCAGCGAGGAGCACTACGCGGTCGAGATCGGCGAGCCCGCGCGCGATGCAGCGGTGCTGGCGCGGCTGCATTCGGCCTGTTTCACCGGCGACGTTCTGGGCAGCCTCAAATGCGATTGCGGCGCGCAGCTCCGGGCCGCGCTGACGCAGATCGGGGCCGAGGGCGCGGGCGTGCTGCTCTACCTCAACCAGGAGGGGCGGGGCATCGGGCTTGCCAACAAGATGCGCGCCTATGCGCTTCAGGACCAGGGTTTCGACACGGTGGAGGCCAACCACCGGCTGGGCTTCGAGGACGACGAGCGCGATTTCCGGCTGGGGGCGCAGATGCTGCGCGATCTGGGGTTCTCGGCGGTGCGGCTGATGACCAACAACCCCGCCAAGGTGGCGATCATGGAAGCCATGGGCGTGCACGTGGCCGAACGCGTGGCGCTCAAGGTGGGGCACACGGTACAGAACGCGCATTACCTCGCCACCAAGAAGGCGAAGTCGGGGCATCTCTTGTGACCCCCGAGGACATCGTCGTCACGCCTCGGGGCGCGCGCTTCATGGGCCGCCTGTTTCCCTGCACCATCGGCCGCGGCGGCATCGCGCGGACCAAGCGTGAAGGCGACGGGGCGACGCCCGCGGGCGCACATGGCTTCATCGGGCTGCTCTACCGGCCCGACCGGGTGGCGGCCTCGGCGCTGCCGGGCTGGGCACTGCCGATCCGCCCGGGCGACAGCTGGTCGGACGATCCTTCGGACCCGGACTACAACCTGATGGTTCGCCGCCCGCATGCTTACGGCCACGAGCGGCTGTGGCGCGCCGACCCGCTCTACGACGTGATCCTGCTGACCGACTGGAACTGGCCGCACGCCGTGCGCGGCGCGGGTTCGGCTATCTTCCTGCATAGCTGGCGCGGCCCCGGCCACCCCACGGCGGGTTGCGTGGCCTTCGCCCACGGCGATCTGCTGTGGATCGCGCGCAGGCTGGCCCCTGGCAGCCGCCTGGTGGTGCCCGAGGTCTGAGCCCCGCTTCAGCCCTTGCCGAGCGACGAGAGCCCGCGCATCGTGGTCACGAAGCGCGTCAGTGTGTCCGAGATCGCCCCGCGCGGCAGCATCGCCTCGATGAGCTGGAAGCGGCTCTCGTCGGCATGCGCCGTCTCCAGTGCCGCGGCGAGTTCGGCGCGCGTCGCGGCATGGTGGCCGCGCCCGCCCAGCCCCTCGGCCAGCTTGGCATATTGCCAGCCCGGCAGGTCGTGATAGCTGGGCCCGGGCTGGAAGGCGCGCAGCATCTCCCAGCTTTCGTTGTTGAAGACGATGACGATCGGGTTCCAGCCGTAGCGCGAGCAGTTGCCCAGCTCCCAGCCGGTCATCTGGAAGGCGCCGTCGCCCACCACGATCAGCACCCGCCGCCCGCTCGCCGCCTGGATGCCCAGCCCCCCCGGCACGCCGAAGCCCATCGAGGCGTAATAGCCCGGTGCCGCGATCTCGGCATTTTCAATGTCCATCGCGGTGAACAGGCAGTCGCCCATGTCCGAGGAAATGGGCATCGGCCCGTGACGCTCGAAGAGCCCGGTAATGCCGCGCGCGATGTCCATCGGGTGGATGCTCTCGCCATCGGCCTGCAAGGGCCCGAGGTCTGTCGTCGCTGCTCGCACCGTGTTGTGCCCGCCCATCGGACGCGCCACCTCGTTCAGCGCCGAAACGAAACCGGCCAGCGGCACGTCGGGGTAGTAATGCAGCCCCACCCGCACCTCGCCGTCGAAGGCATGGATGGCGCGGCGCATGTCGATGCGCCCCTGCGCCACGCCGAAATTCGTGTCGCTCAGGATCGTGCCCAGCATCAGCAGGCAGTCGGACCCCTCGACCGTCTCGCGCACCTCCGGCTTGCCCGCGGGGCCCAGATAGGTGCCCGCGAAGGGCACGTCGCGCCCGGCCATCAGGCCTCGGCCCATGAAGGTCGTCGTCACCGGGATTCCAAGTTTGCGCGCGAGGGTCGCCACGGCATCCTCGAGCCCGAAGCGGCGGACCTCGGCGCCCACCATCATCACCGGGTTCTTGGCGCCCGCCAGCCGGCGGTGGCGGGGTTGTCGAGCACGGCCTGGTCGCAGGTGAGTTCCCGGAAGATCAGGAACTGCGAATCGAGCCGCTTCACCTGATGGTGCAGCAGAAGCCCGCGCGTGCCCTCCTCCTTGCCCGGCGCGCCCGAGATCACCACCATCGGCACCTTCTCGGCATAGGCCTGGGCCACCGGGTTGACCATGTTGAGCGCGCCCGCCCCATAGGTGACGCAGGCGACCGACAGCCGAGAGTTGTAGCGCGCCGCGCCGTCGGCGGCGAAGCCCACGCCGGGCTCGTGGCTCATGGTGTAGAGCGGCAGGATGCGGCTCTCCTCGATCACCTTGAAGAAGGGCAGCGCGAAATCGCCGGGGATGCCGAATATCTCGCTCGCCCCGTAGTCGCGCAGCGCGTTGAGCAGCGCCTCGGCCAGTCTGGGCATGTCTCTCTCCCTGTCTGTCGTGCCGTCACCGGGCAGCCCCGGGAGGCTTCGTCTGTGCCCTTGCCCGTATCATCGCCGGGCCCGTCGCGCCAGCTTTGCACGCCACCGGGCAACATGGGTTTTGACATCGCGCGCCGCAGGCTTAGGCTCCGCCCCGACTCGCAGGGAGGGCGACATGCGCCGCAAGAGACTGGGCCGCGATGGCCCCGAGGTTTCGATCCTCTGCCTCGGCACCATGACCTGGGGCACCCAGACGGGCGAGGCCGAGGCGCACCGCCAGATCGACATGGCGCTGGATCACGGGGTGAATTTCATTGACACCGCCGAGATGTATCCCACCAACCCGGTGAGAGCCGCCACGCTGGGCCGCACGGAGGATATCCTGGGCGACTGGCTGACGCGCTCCGGGCGGCGCGGCGAGGTGGTGATCGCCACCAAGGTCACGGGATCGGGGAACAAGGAAATCCATGACGGTGCCCCGATCACGCCCGCCCGCATCGAGGCGGCGGTGGATGCCTCGCTCAGGCGGCTCAGGACCGATGTGATCGACATCTACCAGCTACACTGGCCCAACCGCGGCTCCTATCATTTCAGGCAGAACTGGAACTTCGACCCTTCGGGGCTGGAGCGTTCCGCTGCGCTCGCCCACATGGACGAGGTCTTGCAGACGCTGCGGCGGCTCGTCGGGGCGGGAAAGATCCGCCATTTCGGCCTCTCGAACGAGACTGCCTGGGGCATGGCGCAATGGATCGCCCGTGCCGAGGCCACGGGTGGACCGCGACCGGTGTCGGTCCAGAACGAGTATTCCCTGCTCTGCCGTCTCTTCGATACCGACATGGCCGAGCTTTCGCTGGCCGAGACGGTGCCGCTGCTCGCCTATTCCCCGCTCGCGGCGGGGCTGCTGACAGGCAAATACGCGGGCGACGTGATTCCTGAAGGCAGCCGCCGCGATGCCAACCCCACGCTCAACGGGCGCACCACACCGCGGGTCTGGGAAGCGATTTCGGCCTATTTCGCCGTCGCAGCCGAGCACCGCATGGACCCGGTGCAGATGGCGCTGGCCTTCGTTGCCGAACGTCCCTTCACCGGCAGCGTGATCCTCGGCGCCTCGCGCATCGAGCACCTGGAACGCGCGCTGGGCGCGGCCGAACTGGACCTCACCGAGGCGGCGCGCACCGACATCGCGGCTGTGCACAAGGCCCATCCCCTGCCCTTCTGAGGTGACGCAATGGCCGAACGCTGCCCCTGGTGCGGGACCGAACCGCTCTATGTCGCCTACCACGACGAGGAGTGGGGCGTACCCGAACGCGACAGCCGCGCACTCTGGGAGAAGCTGATCCTCGACGGTTTCCAGGCCGGGCTCGCCTGGATCACCATCCTGCGCAAGCGCGAGGGGTTCCGCCGCGCCTTCGCGGGCTTCGAGCCCGCCGTCATCGCCCGCTGGGGTGAGGCGGATGTGGTGCGGCTGCTGGCCGACCCTGGCATCGTGCGCTCGCGCGCCAAGATCGAGGCGACCATCGGCAACGCCCGCGCCTGGGAGGAGATCGAGTCGCGCGAGGGTTTCGCGCCCTTCCTCTGGGGCTTCGTCGAGGGCGGCCCGGTGCAGAACCGCTGGCGCAGCCTGGCCGAGGTGCCCGCCGAGACGGATGTTTCCAGCCGTCTCTCGAAGGAGCTCAAGGCGCGCGGTTTCCGCTTCTGCGGGCCGGTGATCACCTATGCCTTCATGCAGGCCACCGGCATGGTCAACGACCACCTCGTGACCTGCCCCACCGCCGCCGATGCACCCGCCATAGCCAGGATCTGGGAGCCGGTGATTCGCGAGACGACGAGCACCTTTTCCGACGAGGTAAAAAGCCCCGCCGCGGTTGCCGCGCTGGTCGCCGAACGCGCGGCGGGGGGATTCCCCTTCCTGCTGGCCGAGGCCGGTGGCGAGCCGCTCGGGTTCGCCAGCTATGCGCAGTTCCGCGGTGGCAACGGCTATGCGCGCAGCATGGAGCACACCATCATCCTCGCCCCGGCCGCGCGCGGTCAGGGGACCGGGCGGAGGCTGATGGAGGCCATCGAGGCCCATGCCGCGGCGCGCGGCGCGCACAGCCTTTGGGCGGGTGTGAGCGGCGAGAACGCCGCAGGCATCGCCTTTCATGCGGCACTCGGCTACGCCCACGCCGCCACGCTGCGCGAGACCGGCTTCAAGTTCGGCCGCTGG
>PHEG01000333.1 GCA_002842835.1 Alphaproteobacteria bacterium HGW-Alphaproteobacteria-2
GAGACGAAGGACGGGCTGCACATCTGGGAGGATCACTTCTACCCCGAGGTGATCGACCCGAACACGGGCGAGCCGGTGGCCGACGGCGAGCTGGGCGAGTTGGTGTTCACCACGCTCACCAAGGAAGGCCTGCCGATGATCCGCTACCGCACGCGCGATCTCACGCGGCTTCTGCCCGGCACCGCGCGCAGCATGCGCCGGATGGAGAAGATCACCGGGCGTTCCGACGACATGATCATCCTGCGCGGTGTGAACGTCTTCCCCACGCAGGTGGAGGAGCTGCTGCTGGCCACCGAAGGGCTTGCCCCGCATTTCCAGATCGAACTGGTGCGGGCAGGCCGGATGGACGCGATGCGCGTCCACTGCGAGTGCCTGCCGGAGTCGGCCGCGCATGACGCGCGGCAGGCGGCGGCGAAGGCACTGGGCAAGCGGATCAAGGACACGGTGGGCATTTCGGTCGAGATCGTTGTGGCCGATCCGGGCGGGGTGGCGCGCTCGGAAGGCAAGGCGCAGCGCGTGGTGGACCGCCGCCCGAAGGAGTGAGCCATGGCGCGCACCATCGCCAAGGACCATGACGAGAAGCGCGCCGAACAGGGGTTCGACCGCGCCTCGATGAGCCAGCTTGCCACCGCCTGCGGCATCTCGAAGGCCAACATCTACCACTATTACGACAGCAAGGATGCGCTGCTCTTCGACATCCTCGACAGCCATCTCTCCGCATTGCGCGACGAGATCGTGGCGATCGACGGGCAGGGTCTCGACCCCGAGGCGCACCTGCATGCCGTGGTGCTGGCGGTGCTGATGTCCTACCGCGGCGCGGACGAGAAGCACCGCATCCAGGATGCCGCCCTCGCTGCCCTGCCGGAAGAGCAGCGGAACGTCCTGCGCGACTACCAGCGCGAGATGGTGGCCCATCTGGCCGCCATCATGCACCGTCTGGCCCCGCAGGTCTTCGATGATGACCGGAAAAAGCTTCGTGCCGCCACGATGTCGGTCTTCGGAATGCTCAACTGGTTCTACAAGTGGAACCACGACGAGAGCGAGGCGGCGCGCGCGGACTATGCCAGGCTGGTCTGAGCAGGAAAGCCCTTTTCCTCCCGGGGCGCGCGCGCTCTAATCCCTCCGCACGGCGGAAGGTGAGAGCATGAATATCGCGGAATGGCTCGCCCGGCGGGCGGCGGCCAGCCCTGACCGGCCCGCGCTCCTGCTAGGGACGGACTGCGTGGCGGATTACGCGGCCCTTCACGCCCGCGCGTCAGGGCTCGGCGCGGCGCTTGCCGCGCGTGGCGTGGAGCCGGGCGACCGGGTGGCGATCTTCATGAAGAACTGCCCCGAATACCTGGTCGCGCTTTTCGGCATCTGGCAGGCGGGCGCGGCGGCGGTGCCGGTGAACGCCAAGCTGCACCCGAAGGAGGCCGCCTTCATCCTCGCCGATGCGGGCGCGCGGCTTTGCTTCGTCACGCCCGATCTGGCCGGAGGGCTGGCCGATGCCGCGCCGGATGTCGCGCTGATCGACGCGAAGGAGGCGGAGTTCGCCGCACTCTGCGCGGGCGATGGCCCCGCCGCGCCCGCCCCCCGCGCACCGGGCGATCTGGCATGGCTCTTCTATACCTCTGGCACCACCGGGCGGCCCAAGGGCGTGCGGATCACCCACGAAATGCTGATGCTGATGAGCCTCAGCTACCTCGCGGACGTGGACGAGGTGCGCGAAGGCGACGCCGCGCTCTACGCCGCACCCATGAGCCACGGCGCGGGGCTCTATGCATTGGTGCATGTGCTGCGCGGGGCGGCGCATCTCTGTCCTCCTTCGGGCGGCTTCGACGCGGCCGAAGTGTTGGCGCTCTCGGTCGCGCAGGGTTCGGTCTCGATGTTCATGGCCCCCACCATGGTTCGCCGCCTGACCGATGCCGCGAAGGCCGCGGGCGATCGCGCGCCCGGCATCCGCAGCATCCTCTATGGCGGCGGGCCGATGTATCGCGCCGACATCGAGGAGGCGGTGGACTGGTTCGGGCCGAAGTTCATCCAGATCTATGGCCAGGGCGAATGCCCGATGTGCATCACCGCGCTCTCCCGCGCCGAGGTAGCCGACCGTGTCCACCCGCGCTGGCGCGAACGCCTCGCTTCCGTGGGCCGCGCGCAATCGGCGGTGGAGATCCGGGTGGGCGATGGCGAGGGCCGGGCACTGCCGCCCGGCGAGGTTGGCGAGATCATGGTGCGCGGCCGCCCGGTGATGCCCGGCTACTGGCAGAATCCGGAAGCCACCGCAAAGACCCTGCGCGACGGTTGGCTGATGACCGGCGACATCGGCGCGCTGGACGCGGACGGCTATCTCACGCTGCATGACCGTTCGAAGGACGTGATCATCTCGGGCGGCACCAACATCTACCCGCGCGAGGTGGAGGAGGCGCTGCTCGCCCACCCCGGCGTGCACGAGGTGGCGGTGGTGGGCCGCGCCGATGCAGAGTGGGGCGAGGTGGTGGCGGCCTTCGTGGTGCCCGCTCCCGGCGCGCCGCCGGATGCGGCCACGCTCGACGCCCATTGCCGGGCGCATATCGCCCGCTTCAAGCGCCCGAAGCTCTGGCGCTTCGTGGATGAGTTGCCGAAGAACAACTACGGCAAGGTGCTGAAGACCGAGCTGCGGAAATGGCTGGAGGAGGAAACATGACCGATCTGAGCGGGCGCCTGGCGCTGGTCACCGGCTCGGTGCAGGGCATCGGGCTGGCCATCGCCCGCGCACTGGCGGGGGCGGGGGCGCGCATCGCGGTGCACGGGCTGGCCGACGCGGCGCAAGCCGAGGCCGCCTGCACGGCGCTGCGGCAGGCGGGCGCCCCCGAGGCGCGCTTTTTCCCCGGAGATCTGCGCGCGCCCGATCAGATCGCCGCGCTGATGGCCGAGGTGGCAGGCTGGGGCGGCGCGGATATCCTGGTGAACAACGCGGGCATCCAGCACACCGCGCCTCTGGCCGACATGCCGCGCGAGAGGTGGGACACGATCCTCGCCGTCAATCTCTCGGCGGCCTTCCATACCATGCAGGCGGCACTGCCGGGCATGGCCGCGCGCGGCTACGGGCGGGTGATCAACATCGCCAGCGTGCACGGGCTGGTCGCCTCGGTCGAAAAGGCGCCCTATGTCGCGGCGAAGCACCCGCGCGGGCGACGCGGCTTCGGGCGGTGTCACCGTTAACTGCATCTGCCCGGGCTGGACCGAGACCGAGATCCTCGCGCCGCAGATCGCCGCGCGGGCACAGCAACTGGGCGGCGGGCGGGGCGCGGCCATCGCCGACCTGCTGGCCGAAAAACAGCCCTCGCGGCGCATCTCGGACCCTGCCGAGATCGGTGCGCTGGCGCTCTGGCTCTGCGACCGGCGGGCCCACAACCTCACCGGAGCGGCGATCCCGGTGGATGGCGGCTGGACAGCGCAGTAGCGTGGCTTGACGCGGGCGGGGTCGCGGCTCAGGTAAGGGGGAAGCACAGAGAGGAACTCCCATGCCCGTACGCAACCAGATCGCCGGCTGGCTCGACGAGATCGCCGCCTGGCGGCACGACCTGCACCGCCACCCCGAACTGCAGTTCGACACGCACCGCACCGCGGCTTTCGTGGCCGAGCGGCTGCGCGGCTTCGGCTGCGACGAGGTGGTGGAGGGCATTGGGCGCACCGGCGTCGTGGGCGTGATCCACGGTCGCGGCACCGGGCGCACGGTGGGGTTGCGCGCCGACATGGACGCGCTGCCGATCGAGGAGGCCACCGGCGCGCCCTGGGCCTCGGCCACGCCGGGCGCGATGCACGCCTGCGGCCATGACGGGCCGGGCGCGAGATGGTCAATGACGGGCTGATGGAGCGCTTCGGCATCGCCGAGGTCTATGGCATGCACAACTGGCCCGGCCTGCCGGAAGGGCAGTTTGCCATCCGCCCCGGCCCCTTCTTCGCCGCTACCGACGAGTTCGAGATCGTCGTGGAAGGCCGCGGCGGCCATGCGGCCAAACCCCATCTCGCGGTCGATCCGGTGGTGGCGGCAAGCCAGATCGTGCTCGCGCTCCAGACCATCGCCAGCCGCAACCTGGACCCCACGCAGCAACTCGTGGTGACGGTGACCGGGATCACCACGCCGGGCAGCGCCTATAACGTGATCCCGGGCCAGGCGCGGCTCTGGGGCACCATCCGCACGCTCGACGATGGTGTGCGCACCATGGCCGAGGAACGCCTCACCGCCATCGCCCGCGCGACGGGTCACGCCGCCGAGGCCGCGCGCCGCGTTTCGGGCAATTGTGCCGAGGCGCCGCTGGTGATGGGTGGCGAGGACTTCGCCTATATGCTGAACGCCCGGCCGGGCGCCTATATCCTGGTCGGCAACGGCGCCACGGCGCCGGTTCATCACCCGGAATACGACTTCAACGACCGCATCATCCCGGCGGGGGCTTCCTGGTGGGTGGAGATCGCCGAGGCGCGCGCCACCGGCTGAGCCTGCCCGGCGCGGCGTCTTTGCCGCCTGTTCCCTGTTGCGGGCGGCTGCGCTAGGACTGGTGCCCAGACCCCAGCCGGAGATCCCGATGACAGCCCCCCTCGTCCCCGATTTCGTCGCCACCGATCTCGCCGCCCTTGCCAGGGCGGAGGGACGTATCGCGCTTCCCATTGCCCCCGAGGGGCGGCTGGACGCGGGCGCGCGGCGCCTCGACCGGCTCGCGCGCGGCGCGCTCGCGCGGCTCGCGGCAAGCCCCGCCTTCGCCAAGCTGAAGCCGGGCGAGGCGTCGGTGCTGCACTTCCCCGCCGGGCTCGCCGCCGAGGCGCTGATTGTGGTGAAA
>PHEG01000012.1:0-11173 GCA_002842835.1 Alphaproteobacteria bacterium HGW-Alphaproteobacteria-2
CACGGGATGTTCGACCTGAAGCCGGGTGTTCATCTCCAGGAAGAAGAAACGCCCGTCTGCGCCCAGGATGTATTCCACCGTGCCCGCGTTGCGGTATTTTGCGGCCTTCGTCAGCCGCAAGGCCGACTCGCAGATCCGGGCCCGCAGGTCGGCTCCAAGGTTCGGCGCAGGCGCCTCCTCGACGATCTTCTGGAACCTGCGCTGCACGGAACATTCTCTTTCCCACAGGTGGATCGCGCCGCCCTTGCCGTCGCCCAGGATCTGCACCTCGATATGGCGAGGATTTTCGACGTAAAGCTCGGCATAGACGCGGCCGTCGCCGAAATAGCGCTGCGCCTCGGAGGCGGCCAGGCGCGCGGCCTCGCGCAGATCCTCGGGGCGGTGAACGATGCTCATTCCCTTGCCGCCACCGCCGGCCGCGGCCTTGATGAGCAATGGAAAGCCGATGTTCGCGGCCGCGTTCACGAAGGTATCGATGTCGCCGGTCGGCAGCACCGAGGGCGCGACGGGCACACCCTGCGCCTGGGCGAAATTGCGGGCCGAGATCTTGTCGCCCATGAGCGCGATCACATCGGCCGAGGGGCCGACGAAGACCAACCCCGCCGCCTCGACCGCGCGGGCGAAACCGGCATTCTCCGACAGGAAGCCGTAGCCCGGGTGGATCGCGTCGGCGCCCGTCGCGCGCGCGGCCGCGATGATCTGTCCGGCATCCAGATGGGCGGAGACGGGCGTGTCGCCGCTCAGCGCCACGGCCTCGCCCGCCATGCGCACATGTACCGCTTTCGCCTCGACCGCGTGATGCACGGCAACCGAGGCTATGCCCAGCCGGTCAAGGCTGCGGATGATCCGGGCGGCAATCTCGCCCCGGTTGGCGACCAGCACCTTGGCAATGGGTCGGGTCATGCGGCGCTCCTGTCCTGCCGACCGGCCAGTGGCCCGCCGGGGGCAAGCCAGTCGCCGGGCACGTCGATCTCGGTATCCAGCAGTACCTGCGCCAGCACCTTGCCCTGTGGGTCGTGCCGCAGCGAGGCGATGCCGCCGCCGCCCAGGACCTCGTGCAAGAGGAAGTTCACACCGGCCAGCCCCGGCCAGTCGAACCGATCCACCCGCGACGGCGCGTAATGGGCAAAGGCCGCGGCAACGGCCGCAGGCGTCAGCGCCGCGCGGATCACGGGCAGAAGGGCCGGATCGCGCGCAAGAATGCCGATGTTGGCCGAATTGCCCTTGTCGCCGCTGCGCCCGTGCGCCAGCGCGATCAGCGGGACACGCGCGCGCGGGCCCTCAGGCGGCGCGGGCGGTTCGGGCATCGGCGGAGCGGTCGCCGACGCAACTGCGGGCGGGGCGAAGGGCACCTGCAGGCGGCCCGCCGCGTCCTCGACCATCGGCGACAGACCGACCTTGGGCGTCAGGAACGAAAACAGCCGCACCACCGGCTGGGCCTTTGGCCGACCACCGGCGAAGCCCGTCAGGCCCTGCGCCATCGCGGTCGCGGCCGGAAAGATCTCTCGGCCGAATATCTCCAGCGCCTCGCGTCCGGGGTGGCGCACCGCGATCTTCAGTATCACCTCGCGCGCGGCCCGGGCGCACGAGGCCACGCCGTAGCTGGCCTCTGCGCCCAGCACCTCGACCGAGGTCTCGGTGAATGGCTCGTGCCCCGCAGCCGCTATCAGCCGCGCCGTGCGCTTCAGGATCGCGGCGCCCGTCGCTTCGGCGCGTGCCGCGGCCTCGCCACCCGCGATCATCATCGTGACCGAGGATCGCCAGCCATCGGACCAGGTGGCCGACACCTTGCACGAATCCGTCGGCGCGCGCCCCCTCGCCCCGGTCACGCGGACCCGGTCAGGACCAGTCTGTTCCAGCCGCACCCCTCGCCAGTCGCAGGTGACGTCCGGCAGCAGGTAACTGCCGGGATCGCCCACCTCGTAGACGATCTGTTCGGCGATGGTGGCGGGAGTGACGAGGCCGCCCGTGCCCGCAGGCTTGGTGATCTCGAACGTGCCGTCGGCGCGGCAATGCGCGACGGGAAAACCCATGTCGTCCCAGCCGGGAACGTCGCGCCAGTCGGTGAACACACCGCCGGTGCATTGCGTGCCGCATTCGATGATGTGGCCGGCCAGGCTGCCGGCCGACAGGCGGTCGTGATCGTCCGGCCCCCAGCCGAAGGCATGGATCAGAGGGCCCAGCACCAGCGCGCTGTCCACGCAGCGGCCCGTGACCACCACATCCGCTCCGCGGTCCAGCGCCGCGGCGATGGGGAAGGCGCCGAGATAGGCGTTGACGCTGACCAGCCGCCCGGGCAGCGGAGCGCCCGAGACCATCTCGCGTGCGCCCGCCGCACGCAGCGCGTCAACACGGTCCGAAAGATCGTCGCCCGCGACCAGCGCGACCTTCAGCGGCAGCCCCAGTTCGTCGAACAGCGCCACCAGCGCATCGCGGCAGGCGGCAGGGTTAAGGCCGCCCGCGTTCGTCACCACGCGGATGCGCCGGTCTGCAATCTGCCGGGCGAGCGGGCGCATCACCAGCGAGACGAAATCTGTGGCATAGCCCTGCGTGGGGTCCTTTGCCTTCATCCGGGCGAGGATCGACATGGTGATCTCGGCGAGATAGTCCATCACCAGGACGTCGATCCCGCCCGATGCGACAAGCTGCGCCGGGCCTTCCGGCGAGTCGCCCCAGAACCCCGCGCCGCAGCCGATGCGAAATACCCGGTCCATGCTCAGCGTCCCGTCCATTCCGGCGCGCGTTTCTGCCCGAAGGCCGCGAAGCCCTCGCGCGCGTCCTCGGTCCGGGCCATGTTGGCCAGCATGAACTGCGCGTAGTCCAGCGCGGCGTCGGTCGTCATCTCGCGGATGCGCGCCAGGCCCTGCTTGCCCAGCCGCATGCCCGTGGGCGATTTGTCGATGATCCGGGCCAGCAGCCAGTCGAGCTTCGCATCCAGTTCGGCCGCGGGAACCGCATAATTGACCCAGCCCTCGGCCGCGGCCTGCGCGCCGGTCACCGCCTCTCCGGTCAGGCACAGTTCCATCATCCGACGCGGCGGCAGGATGCGGAGCAGGTAGGGCAGGATCATCGCCGGAAAGAGGCCGACACGCACCTCGGTCACGCCGATCAGCGCATCCTCGCGCATCACCACGAGATCGCAGGCGCAGGCCAGGCCCATACCGCCCGCCAGCGCGTGGCCGTTCACCCGCGCCAGCAGCGGAAGCCGACAGGCATCCATCCGGCGCAGAAGCCGCGCCACGTAGTGCCGCGGATCGGCGGCGTCGATGGTGAAGGGCGTGCCGTCCGCGCCCGGCCGAAGGTCGCCGCCGGCGCAGAACGCCTTGTCGCCCGAGCCCGTCAGAACCACCGCACGGACCTCCGGATCGGCCTCGGCGGCATCGAGCGCCGCCTCGATGCCGCGCGCGACATCCTCGTTCAGCGCGTTGCGCAACGCTGGCCGGTCGATGGCGACGGTCAGGACGGGGCCGTTCCGTGTGGTGCAGACTGGGAACATCGGTTGTCCTTTCGGCTGTCCCGGGACTCGGTCCGCACCATTAAATGAAAACAATTCACTAATCTGTCAACCGGCTCGGCTCCGCGCCATCATACTGCACCCGCACCCATGCCGCCTATGAAATTTGTATTATGTGCCTATTTTTTCGGGTCGATACATTGCCTCGTCCAGTGTGGCTCCGGTTGACCGGCAATCCGGCCCGATGATACAGATGAAGAAGGTTCAATAAAGTCCGGCGCGGGGCGCGTCCGGCGCGACCAGGAAAGGACGGCCCATGACGCTGGCCAACGACGCGACCCCCTTCACGCTGTCCGCCGAGCATCAGCACCTGCTCGACCAGGTGGATCGCTTCGCGCGGTCCGAGCTGCATCCGCTGGCCGAACGCATGGACGAGGATGAATGGTGGCCCGAACACATCTTTCCGCGCATCGGCGAGCTGGGCTATTTCGGCGCCTCGATCTCCGAGGCTTATGGCGGCGCGGGGCTGGATCTGATGGCGGCCGGGCTGATTGCGCAGGGAATGGCGCGCTGGAACCACGCGCTGGCGCTGTCGGTTCTGGCGCATGACAACCTTTGCGCCAACAACATCTACCGCAACGGCAACGAGGCGCAGCGCCGCAAGTATCTGCCCGCGCTGTGCTCGGGCAAGGCAATCGGCGCACTCGGCCTGACCGAGCCGGGCGCGGGCTCGGACGCGCTGGGGTCCATGCGCACAACGGCGCGGCGTGACGGCGACCACTATGTACTGAACGGCCAGAAGCTCTACATCACCAACGGCCCGGTTGCCGATATCCTGCTGGTATATGCCAAGACCGACCGCGAGGCCGGCGCGCACGGCATTTCCGCGTTCATCGTCGAAAAGGACATGCCGGGCTTCCGGGTGGCGCAGAAACTGATCAAGATGGGCTATCGTGGCAGCCAGACCGCCGAACTGGTGTTCGATGACTGCCGCGTGCCCGCCGAAAACATGGTGGGAGCCGAGAACAAGGGGGTCGCGGTGGTGATGAGCGGGCTCGACCTCGAACGCGCGATCATCACGCCGCTCTGCCTCGGCGTGGCGGAGCGGGCGCTGGAGCTGAGCCTCGACTACGCGAAGTCGCGCCAGCAGTTCGGCAAGCCGATCGGGACGTTCCAGATGGTGCAGTCGCTCCTTGCCGACATGTATACCGCCGTCGAATCGATGCGTGCCTTCACCTATCGGGTACTGGCCGAAGCGGCTTCAATGGAAGTGGGCGGCGGCGGGCGCGGCTATATCCACCAGTTGACGGCGGGTGCGCTGATGTTCTGCGCCGACCAGTTGCACCGGGTGCTGGACATGGCGGTGCAGATCCACGGCGGCAGCGGCTATATCTGGGGGACCGAAATCAACCGGCTGTTCCGATCGAACAAGCTGCTGGAGATCGGCGCGGGCACGACAGAGGTGCGCAAGATGATCATAGCGGGCGAGTTGCTGCGGGACCTCAAGCACCATGGCTGAGACGGCACCGGGCGATCCGATGGCACTGGGGCTCGACGATGCCGCGCTGGCCGTGCATCCCACGGTCTTCGCGGAGGGCGTGCTGGCAGGCCGGCGCGTGCTGGTCTCGGGCGGCTCGGGCGGGATCGGGCGGGCGGTGGCCTGGCTCTGCGCGCGGCTGGGCGCCGAGGTACTGATCACCGGGCGAGACCGCGCCAGGCTCGACGCCACAGTTGCAGCGATGACGGATGCAGGACACACGGTGCGGGCGGCGCAGATCGACATCCGCCAGCCCGATCTGGTGGCCGGGCTTTTCGACGGTCCGGTAGCCGACATGGGCGGGATCGACCTTCTGGTGAACTCGGCCGGCGGTCAGTTCCCGAAGGCCGCCATCGACTTTTCGGCGAATGGCTGGAACGCCGTCATCGACAGCAACCTCAACGGCACCTGGCACATGATGCAGGCCGCAGCGCGCGCGTGGCGGGACGCGGGTCGGTCAGGAAGCATCGTCAACATCATCGTGGTGGTGGAACACGGTCTTTACGGTGTGGCCCACACCATCGCGGCACGCTCGGGCGTGCTGGGCCTGTCGCGGGCGGTGGCGGTGGAATGGGCACCGCTAGGCATCCGCGTCAACTGCATCGCTCCCGGTGCGATAGAGACGCCGGGCTGGCGCGTCTATTCTCCTGACGCGCGGGCAACCTATGACCGCACGAATCCGATGATGCGCACCGGCACAACATGGGAAGTGGCCGAGGCAACGGTCTGGCTTGGCGGCCCCTCGGCGGCCTATGTCACGGGCGAGGTGATCAACGTCGCCGGAGGCGCGCAGCTCTGGGGCGAGACCTGGACAACCGGCAAGCCGGACTGGTTCAGGGATTAGCGTCGGATGCCGTGTCCAGCCGGTCGGCCAGCCGCTCCAGCCGTGCGGCGGCGGCCTCCAGTCGGTCGGTGACGTACGGGTGTTCGCCGGGACGGTCGGTCGATGCCCCGTCGGGGCGCAAGGCACGCCAGACCATGTCGGTGATGGCATCCGCCGTCGCGTCGAGTTCGAAATCACCTTCGCGCCGCATGAAGGCCCAGGTGCGGTGCTCGATCCCGCCAAACACCATGTCCCGCACCAGCGCAGGAGGCACGTCGGGCCGGAACACGCCTGCCGCAACGCCGCGCCGCACGATCTCGACCACGCGGTTTGCATAGTCGCGGTGCAACTGAAACAGCCGCGTCTCGCGATAGCGGGGGTCGGAACGCAGTTCCTGGATCACCAGCCGCGACAGGCCGGGGTCGCGCCGGATCGAGGCAAGGTGGTGGTAGATGATGAAGCGCAACCGGTTCCAATCGCCGCGAACGGCGCCGAAGGCGGCCTCGGAGGAAGCCATCATCTCGACGAACCAGCCCTCGGCCACGCGCTGCAGCAGGTCGCGCTTGTTGGTGAAGAAGCGGTAGATCGTACCCTCGACGATACCCGCCCGTTCCGCGATGTCCGAGATCAGCGAGTCCGAATATCCCTTCTCGGTGAAGATCTCGCGTGCTGCCATCATGATGTCCTGGACCCGTTTCTCGGGTGGCAGGCGGTTCACCTGGCGGCGGGTCGTTCGCTGTGCCATCGCTCCCCTCGTTCGGTGACGTCGCGCGGGTGCTGTCAGATCGTGCCCGCGCTGTCCAGCCCGTTCACGGCCCTGCGCAACTGCCGCCGGCCTGGCACTGCGCTCCCCCGCGAGCCCCTCGGAGGCACTTCCCGCCGTCCGGCCCGGCCGGGTTGAAAAGTTGCACCAGCCACTCAAGCGCGGCGGCGTTCGCGCGCGGGTCGGTCATGCCAGCCACCGCTTGCGCCGACGGTAATGCTTGACGGCGTGGTAATCGACACGGGTGCCGGCACCGCCCAGATAAGCCTCCTTGATGTCGGGGTTCTCGCGCAGTTCTGCCGCCGAGCCCGACATGACGATGCGCCCCTGTTCGATCAGGTAGGCGTGGCTGACCACGTCGAGAGCCGCCACCGCGTTCTGTTCGACCAGCAACACCGCCACCTGTTCCTCGCGGTTGATGCGCACGATGATGTCGAAGATCTCGTCCACCAGCAGCGGTGCAAGACCAAGGCTGGGCTCGTCCATCATCAGAAGCTTCGGCCGTGTCATCAGTGCCCGCGCGATCGCCAGCATCTGCTGCTCGCCCCCCGACAGGTACCCGGCCTTGGCCTTTGCACGCTCGGCAAGGCGGGGAAACAGCGTGAACATGTGATCCATCATGCGCGCCACCATCGTGCGGTCGGAATGCATCGTGGCAGCGGCCAGCAGGTTCTCGGCCGGGGTCAGATGCTCGAACACCTTGCGCCCTTCCAGGACATGCACGATCCCGCGTCGCACCCGCGACGGAGGGTCGAGCGGCAGGATGTCCTCGCCCTCGAAGCTGATCGTCCCGCGCGAGACGGCGCCGCGTTCGGGCGCCAGCAGCCCGCTGATCGCCTTGAGGATGGTGCTCTTGCCCGCGCCGTTCGCCCCGAGCAGGGCCACGAGCCCCGCCTCGGGCACCTCGAACGAGACACCCTTCACCGCGAGCGAGACCTGATCGTAGACCACCTCGACACTGTTGACGTCCAGAAGCGCCATTCTGCCTTTCCCCGTTGAGGCCCGAAGGCGGAACGCCCCGCCCCCGGCAGGGGGCGGGGCAGCACCATTACTTGCCGTTCTTCTTGAACTCTTCCGAGTACTTGCGGATCTCTTGCCAGACGATGTCCTGGTTCGCGCTGAACCAGTCGGTCTGCGGCACGAACTTCTCGCCGTCCCAGCGCGCGATCCGACCGTAGCCGCCGCCCTGATGGTCTTCGGGCGTGATCGTGGTTGGCGGGATCATCCCCTCGGCGTCGAAGGCGGTGATCGAGCGCAGGCCGGCATTCAGCCAGGGGCCGGTGACCGGCCCGTCGGGCGCGATCTCGGCCGCGCGGCGCACGCCCTCGACCATCAGCGCGGCCAGCATCACGCCGTAGTTGTAATAGCTTGTGCCGACCTTGTCCTGGGGCCCGGCACCCTTGCCCGCCGCAACCACCTCGGTCAGGATGTCCTGGATGATCTTCGGCTCATGGCCCGAGACGCAGGGTTCGACCTTCATGACCCCCACGGTCTGGTCCTTTCCGACCACCTCCATGTCGGATTCCGACAGCCAGACCGAAGACGACACCCGGCTCATGTCCAGCCCGTTGCGGACCGCCTCGGTCAGCGCCACGGTCTGGCCCACGGCGGCGCCCCAGAACACCGTCCAGTCGGGCCGCGCCCGGCGGACCTGCGGCCAGATCGCCGACTGGTCGTTGCCCGGCGGCGTGTAGGGGAAGGCGAGGAACTTGAAGCCTTCCTTCGCGGCCAGCTTCTCTAAGATCGGCAGGGGTTCCTTGCCGAAGGGCGTGTCGATGTGGACGAAGCAGATGGTCTTGTCCTGCAGCGATCCGCCATCCTGCTGCTTGAAATAGTCGATCAGCAGGCCCGCCTGCGTCCAGTAGTTGGGCGTGAGCGGCAGCACATAGGGAAACGCCGTGCCGTCGGCCGCGTCGGACCGGCCCGAGAACGCGGTGATCATGTTGATCTGGTCCTCCAGCGCACGCGGCACCAGTGCGCGGGCAACCGGGGTCGACAGCGGGTCGATCAGCACCGCCCCCTGCGCCTTCGCGCGTTCGTAAGCCTCGATCGCGCGGGGCTGGTCGTTCGCGTGATCCGAGATGTCTGCCACGATCGTGTAGCCTCCGACCCCGCCCCGGCCATTGACCAGCGTGATGTAGTCGCGCTGTCCCTGGCTGTATTCCGAGGTGACGAAGGTGTAGATGCGCGTGAAGTCCTGCATGAATGCGAAGCGCACCGTCCGGTCCTGCCCGAAGGCCACCCGGACCGGCAGATGCGATGCCAGCGCCGCCACCGCTGCCCCTGTAAGCATGGTCCGTCTTGTCAAAGCCATGGTCTTTCCTCCCATTGTCGTCGCTTCGGTGATCACTGCCGGGAATGCCGGAACGGCCAGACCAGGAAGTAATTTCGGATGTTGTTTCGGATCTTTGCCAGCCCCAGCGGCTCGATCAGCAGGAAGCCCATGATCAGCCCGCCATAAAGCATCAGCGGCAGGTGCGCGCGCAGGTCCATCGGCAGGTTCATCCCGAACTGGTCGGCCAGAAGGGCGACAGCCTGGTTCAGCAGGATCGGCGCGAACAGGATCAGCGCCACGCCGAAGAACACGCCCAGTACGCTGCCGAGGCCGCCGACGATCACCATGGCCACGAGCTGGATCGACAGATCCAGGTGGAACTGCTCGGGCGCGATGGTGCGGTAATAGCAGACCGACAGCACCGCCCCGGTCAGTCCGCCGATGAAGGAGCTGACCCAGAACGCCAGCAGCTTGAAGCGGAACGGGTCGACCCCGATGATCGCGGCGGCGTAGTCCTTCTCGCGCACCGCCGCCAGTGCGCGTCCGAAGGCGGTGCGCCGAACGTTCAGCATGAACAGCGTGACGATGCCGCAGATGACCAGCGCGACATAGTAGGGCACCCTGTCGCCCTCGACCGGGAAGCCGAGAAAGCTGGTCGGCGGCACGGGCAGCGAGGCCTGCGTGCCGCCGCTGATCGCGGGGAACTGGATGATGACGAAGTCGACGATGTACTGCATCGCCAGCGTTGCCATGGCGAGGTAGAGCCCCTTCACCCGCATCGCGACGGCGCCGAAGATGCTGCCGATCGCCGCCGCCGCCAACCCTCCGCCGATCATCGCCAGTTCGAACGGCACGCCCGCGCGCAGCATGTGGACGGAACTGTAGGCGCCGATCCCGATCACCGCGCCGTAGCCGAGGTGGATCTGCCCCGCCCCGCCCATCAGCAGATTCAGGCCCAGGGCGGCAGTGGACCAGATTATCAGCGGCAGAAGATAACTCACGACGTAGAGCCGGTCGATCAGGAACGGCGCCGCCAGCAGAAGCGCCGCGATCAGAAAGACCGTGTAGCGGTCGATCGGCAGCGGCCAGATCTGGCGTTCGTCCCGGTATCGGGTGTGGCTGATGCCCGCTCGACGGAAGAACATTGCCTACACCCTTTCGATGTGTTCGCGGCCGAACAGGCCGTGCGGGCGCACGAGCAGTGTCACCACGATGATGACCGAGGCCACCACGTCGCGCGTGCCCCCGCCCACAATCGGGTCGAGGATGCCGGTGGCCATGCTCTCGGCCAGCCCCACCACCACTCCCGCGATCAGCACCCCGACGATCGAGTCGAGCCCGCCGAGGATCGCGATGGCCAGCGCCTTGATCAGCAGGAGCGACAGCGACCAGTCCACCCCCTGCGTCGCGCCCCACAGCACGCCCGACGTGGTGGCCATTGCCGCCGACAGCCCCCAGGCCACCGCAATGGCGCGTTCGACCCGGATGCCGACCGACCAGCTTGCCGTCTGGTTGTCCGATACCGCCCGCATGATGATCCCGAAGCGCGAGTTGAACAGCAGGATCGACAGCAGGATCAGCGCCAGCGACACGCCCCCTCCGATCAGGATCGCCCGGCTGACCAGCAGTTCGCCCAGAAACAGCGGCGCGTTGGGGATGCCGATGTCGAGCCGCTTGACCGAGGCGCCGAAGACGCCGGGCAGCAGCCCGCGCAGGAAGATCTCCAGCCCCAGGGTCAGCATGATGACCATGATGACCGGCTGGCCGATCATCCGGCGCAGCGCCAGCCGCTCGATCCCGGCACCGACGGCGAACATCACCACCATGGCCAGCGGCACCGCTGCCCAGATCGGCAGACCCAGGCCCGCGCTGGCCAGCATCACCACGACATAGGCCCCTGTCATCGCCAGCGCCCCCTGCGCCAGGTTGGCGATGCCCGAGGTCTTGTAGATCAGCACCATCCCGGCGGCGACGAGGGCATACATCAGGCCCACGAAGATGCCGTTCACCGCAAGTTCCAGCAGCAGGATGACGTCCATCGCTCAGGGCCTCCGTATGCTCAGATCGCGGCGCAGAGTTCCGGTGCGGCCGTCCTCGTAGGTGATGCGGGCATCGAACGTCACCCTGTCCGACCCGTCGTAGAGCGAATCCACCAGGGCTGCGTAAGCCCGCTCGATCACCTTGCGGCGCAACTTCCGGGTGCGCGTGATCTCGCCGTCATCGGCGTCGAAATCCTTGTGCAGGTTGACGAAGCGGCGGATGCGCAGCGCCTCGGGCTGCAAGCTGTTGACCTTCGCGATCTCGGACGCGACGAGATCCTC
>PHEG01000012.1:11198-13171 GCA_002842835.1 Alphaproteobacteria bacterium HGW-Alphaproteobacteria-2
TCCGGTTCCAGATAACCCGCGTCGCCCGTGTGCAGCCAGCCATCCGGCGTCAGAGCCTCGGCTGTGGCCTCGGGGTTGTCGGCGTAGCCCTCGAAGACCGAAGCCGAGCGGATCAGGATCTCTCCGTCGTCGGCGATCTTCACCTCCACTCCCGGCATGGCGCGGCCGACGGTGTTGATCTTGACGTGGCCCTCGACCTGCGCGGCCGAGAGGGCGCAGGTTTCGGTCTGGCCGTAGAACTGCTTCAGCTTGATGCCCAGCGCACGGAAGAACAGGAAGGTATCCTCGCCCATTGCCTCGCCCCCGGTGAAGGCGCGTTCGGCACGGCTCAGTCCGAGGTAATCCTTGATCGGGGCAAAGATCAGCAGGTTACCCAGCCAGTCGGTCAGCCGTTCGGAAAGGCTGGGCGTCTGGCCGGCCAGCCGCTTGCGCTCGGTCGCGATGGCGCGGGGAATGAAGAAGTCGAAAAGCCGCCGCTTCAGCGGCGTGCTGTCGGCGATGCCGACCTGTACGCGCGTCAGCATGTTGTCCCAGGCCCGCGGTGCGGCAAGGTAGAAGGTTGGCGCGACCTCGCGCAGGCTGTGCAAAGCAGTCTCCTGCCGTTCAGGGATGTTGATCACCGCCCGCAGCAGGACGCCCGCGCCCAGCGTGAAGACAAAATCGCCCACCCAGGCGGTCGGCAGGTAGGCGAAAAGCCGCTCCCCCGCGCCGAAATACCCGCCCGCCCTGGCGTTGTTGATGCCGCCCAGCACATTGCGGTGACGCAGCGGGACGCCCTTGGGAGTGCCCGTGGTGCCCGACGAATAGAGCAGCACGGCGATGTCTCCGGGCTGTGCCCGCGACACCAGATCGGCGGCAAGCCCCGGTTCGGCGGCCAGACGGTCGCGCCCGCGCCCGGCCACCTCGGCCAGCCCGATAAGACCGGGCTGGGTATATTTCGCCAGTCCGCGGGGGTCGTCGTAGACGATTGTCGTGGGTCGGCCGATCCGCTCGCGCAGCTCCAGCAGCTTGTCGACCTGCTCCTGGTCCTCGGCCAGCGCGATGTCCGGCGCGCCGAACCGGGCATACAGCTCGAACTCGGCTACCGGAACATCGGGGAATACCGGCGCCGGAAAGGCACGCAGCGCATTGGCCGCCAGCATGGAGAAGTAGATCGTGGCACGGTTGTCACCAACCACCGTCAGCGCCCGGTCGGGGCCGAGGCCCAGCGTCTCGAACCCCGCCGCCAGCGCCAGCACCTCGTCGCACACCTGTTCCCAGGTCCATTCGCGCCAGATGCCGTATTCGCGTTCGCGAAAGCCCGTCCGCCGACCGGATTCCGCCGCGTTCGCGGCCAGCGCCGCCACCAGCGTGGCCGGCGTGCCTTCTGCCGTCACCGGCCAACCGCGGGGCGTTGCATGCGCGGTCATGCCGCCCCCCCGACATGGCGTGCCGCCGCGCGCGCGCCCAGATAGGCCCGCACGACCGCCGGATCGGCGATCGCCGCGTTCGGCTCGCCCTCGGCGATCGTCTCGCCGTAAGACAGCACCGTTACCCGATCGCAGAGCGCGGTGACCACATCCATGTGATGCTCTATCAGCAGGATCGTCACGCCCCGCTCGTCGCGCGCGTCGAGGATGAAGCGGGCGATGTATTCCTTCTCTTCCTGGTTCATGCCTGCCATCGGCTCGTCGAGGATCAAGAACTGCGGTTCGGCCACCAGTGCGCGGGCAAGCTCCACCCGCTTCTGCAGTCCCATCGGGATCACGTCGACCGGCTCGTCCCGTATGTCCTGCAACTGCATGAAGTCGATCACCTCCTCGACCACGCGGCGATGGGCGAGTTCCTCACGCTCGGCCCAGATCCAGTAGAACAGGGTGGCAAGCGCGCTGGGTTTCATGTGGGTGTGCCGACCGACCAGGATGTTGTCGAGCACACTCATGCCCTTGAACAGCGCGAGGTTCTGGAAGGTCCGCGCGACGCCGAGCCGAGCG
>PHEG01000334.1:0-2198 GCA_002842835.1 Alphaproteobacteria bacterium HGW-Alphaproteobacteria-2
CGCCGCGCGCGCTGGCGGCGACAGCGGCACCAGCCGCTCGCGCCCGCCCTTGCCGCGCACCAGCAGCATCGCCGGGTCGCCGCGCGCCGCAGCGGCGGGCAGGCCCACCAGTTCGCTCACCCGCATGCCGGTAGCGTAGAGAAGTTCCATCAGGCAGGTGTTGCGCAGACGCTCGGTCCGGCCACGCCCCGTCCGCCGCGCGGCGGCGAGCAGCGCCTCGACCTCGGCCTCCGAAAGCGTACCGGGCAAACGCCGCGCCCGTCTCGGCGCGGGAATGCGGATCGCCGGGTCATCGGCGCGCCAGGCCTCGTCATGGGCGAAGCGAAAGAAGGCGCGGATCGCCGAGAGGCGGCGCGCACGGGTGGCGCGCGCCAGGCCTTCGACCTCGAGAGCACCGAGATAGGCCTCGATGTCGGACTGCGCGGCATCTTCCAGCGCCTGACCGCGCGCGGCGAGCCATTCGGCGAAGAGCCTCAGGTCGCGCCCGTAGGCGAGCAGCGTGTTCGCCGCCGCGCCGCGCTCGGCTCCCACTGCCTCGAGAAACGCCGCAATGGCATGCCCCGCGCGCACCGCTCAGCCCCGCCCGTCGAGCAGCAGAAGCTCGAGCCCGATGCGCCGCGCCTCCACGCCAAGGCCAAGTGCCTCCAGCACGCCGAGCGCGGCGGCGGTATCCTGCGGGTCGACCGCCGCCCTCGCGCCGAGGCGCAGCAGGGCCTCGAGAAGCGCCTCGCCGCGCAATCCCTCCGCCAGCAGCCGCGCGGCAGGTGACGCATCGGGCAGCGCGCCGCCAAGCCCGGCGTGCACCGCCTGCGCAAGCTCACCGGCCACGGCGGGGGGCGGCGGCAGTGGCGCGCCGCGGGCGAGCAGCGCCAGCCAGCGTGCCGTGGCGTCGCCCCCCGGCGCCGCCTCCGGGTCGGGCGCGAGCCCGCCCAGCAGCGCGGCGCGATAGGCCAGAAGCGGCGCAGGCCCGGTCGCCTGCACAAGACGGCGCAACCGCGCGCCATACTGCACCGAGAAAGCGATCTCGAGCCCGGCCATGGCCATGGCCGCGCGAGCATGGGCGAGCTTCGTCGCCGCGAGCGGCGCATCGCCTGCCAGCAGCGCCACGTCGAGCGCCTGAACCGCCGCCACCCGGTCCCACACCCCGCCCGAGGCGGCCGGGCTGCCCGCCGCATAGAGATCGAAAAGCACCGAGGGCGCCAGCGCGCTGCTGCGCGCCAGCCGCTCGGCCGCCTCGAGTTGCGCCTTCCAGCCCGCGCGCGGCGCCAGATCGGCATGGGCGAAGGCCAGCGGCAGCGCGCCCGTGGGCTGCGGCAGGCCAATCGCCTCCAGGATGCGGAAGGTGAGCGGCGTCATCCGAGTCGGAATCTTCGGGTCGCCCTCTTCGGCGAGGTCCGCGTCGAGAAACCGCGCCAGCAGATCGGCCTCGTCGGGCGGGATGCGCCCAAGGGCGGCGCCGGTTTCCATGGTCAGCACGGCGCTATTCCAGTCGCCCGCGCGCGCCAGACAGAAGACCCGAGCGGCCAGCCGCGGGGCGATGTCGGGGGTCGCGCGCATTGTCGCGCAGGCGCGCGCCTCGTGGCCGGTCAGCAGGCTCACGTCGAACCAGCGCCGGAAGCTTTCGGGCCGGTTGGGCCCAGCCTGCTCGAGCAGCGCACGCGCGGGCTCCAGCGCGCCGAGGTCGAGCAGCTTGTCCACCCGCGCCAGCAGGAGCGCCCCGTCGGGCCCGGAATCGACAGGCGGCTCCAGTGCGGCGAGCAGGACCCGGTTGAGCAGTGCCAGCACCGCAGGCGGCGCATCGGCGCGCTGTCGCGCGATCAGCGCCGCAATCCGCCCGGTGCCAGAGCCGGCCCAGAGCGTGGCGGACAGACCCGCGACCTCGGGTGCAAGCAGGCCCGCGGCATCGGGACGCGGAGCATCCAGCGTGGCGGAAGTCACGGCTCCGCCCTCCGCTGATGGAAGCGGGCCCGGGGCATGCGGCGGTGCCGGCGCGACGGCAGGCGCGCGCACCGAATCCGACAGCCAGTCAATAACCGACAGGGGTGCCGGAGCCTCGGCAGCGCTCGCAGCGCCGCCTGCCGTGGCGGCGGCGAGCGCCAGGACAAGGGTGCACCGTGCGACGCTCACCGCAGCTCGATCCTGATCGGCTCGGCGCGTTCCGTCTGCACGGGCGAGAGATCTCCCACAAGGGCGAACAC
>PHEG01000334.1:2218-3541 GCA_002842835.1 Alphaproteobacteria bacterium HGW-Alphaproteobacteria-2
CGGAGCTGTGGCTCTTTCGGGCCGAAGTATATATGCCCGGAAGCGGATTGACACCATGACGACCGAAAACCCCCTTCCCGCGCGCGGACGCGCGCCGAAGACCGCCCCGCGAGGCGATGCCTGGCAACTCATGCGGCCGGTGGTGCTGGTGGGCATGCCCGGATGCGGCAAGTCGGCCGTAGGCGCGGCGCTGGCGCGGCGGCTTTGCGCGCCGTTCCGCGATTCGGATGCGGAGATCGTGGCAGCTGCCAACCTTGGCATCGCCGAGATCTTCGATCGCTGGGGCGAGGACTTCTTCCGCGAGAAGGAAGCGCAGGTACTTGCGCGGTTGCTCGAGGGGGCGCCCTGCGTGCTCTCTACCGGCGGCGGCGCCTTCCTGCGCCCGGGCAATCGCGCGCTGATCGCGGAGCGGGGCATCGCGGTCTGGCTGAAGGCCGATCTGGAACTGCTGTGGGAACGTGTACGCCGCAAGGAGACCCGCCCGCTCCTGCGCGTGCCGGACCCCCGCGCGCGCCTCGCCGAGCTTTACGACGAGCGCGTGCCGGTTTACGCGCAGGCGGGCCTCACGGTGGAGAGCGAGGCGGGCGTGAGTGTTGCAACGATGGCCGCCCGGGTGGCCCGGGCGCTGGCGGAGCACCCGGGCGGCGTCCTGGTGCAGAAGGCGAAGGACGAGGCATGACGGCAGCAGAGACGGTTCGCGTGGATCTCGGTGCACGCAGCTACGACGTGCGCATCGGCAGCGGGCTCATCGCACGCGCGGGTGCCGAGATCGCGCCGCTCGCAGGCGCGCGTCGCGCAGTGGCGATTCTTGCCGACGAGGCGGTGGCAAGCCTGCACCTCGGCGCCTTGCAGGCCGCGCTCGCCGAAGCGGGACTGGGGGCGGACACGCTGGCGCTGCCCCCCGGCGAGGGCACAAAAAGCTGGCTCTCGCTCGAACGCGCGACCGAATGGCTCATCGGGCGCGGGGTCGAGCGCGGCGACCTGGTGGTGGCGCTGGGCGGGGGCGTGATAGGCGATCTGGCGGGCTTCGCCGCCGCCATCCTGCGCCGTGGCGTGCGCTTCGTGCAGATCCCCACCACGCTGCTCGCGCAGGTGGACAGTTCGGTGGGTGGCAAGACCGGCATCAACTCGGCGCAGGGCAAGAACCTGATCGGCGCCTTCCACCAGCCTGCGCTGGTGCTGGCCGACATCGACGTGCTGGAGACGCTGCCGCGGCGCGACCTGCTCTCGGGCTATGCCGAGGTGGTGAAATACGGCGCGCTGGGCGATGCCGCCTTCTTCGCCTGGCTCGAGGCGAATGGCCCCGTGCTGGCCGCGGGCGAT
>PHEG01000335.1 GCA_002842835.1 Alphaproteobacteria bacterium HGW-Alphaproteobacteria-2
CTGGTCGCTTCCTACCATGGCGTGCCCAAGCGCTATCTGCTGGAGGGCGATCCCTACCACTGCCAGTGTCAGAAAACGTCGCGCCTGTTGCGCGAGCGGCTCGGCTGGCCCGCGGGCGAGGTCGTCACCACCTTCCAGTCGCGCTTCGGTCCCGAGGAGTGGCTGCAGCCCTACACCGTGGAAGAGGTGGCGCGGCTGGCGCAGGCGGGCAAGCGGCGTATCGCGGTGATGGCTCCTGCATTCTCGACGGATTGTCTGGAGACGCTGGAGGAGATCAACGAGGAAATCCGCGAGAGTTTCCTGCATGCGGGCGGCGAGGAATTCACCTACATCCCCTGCCTCAACGCCGGGGAGTCGCATATTTCGCTGATGGAAAACCTCGTGGCCGAAAACCTTAAGGGCTGGATCGGCTGAGCCGGATCAGGCGGCGCGGTTCACCGGCCAACCGGCAAACATCTTTTCGCCGACACGGATAAGCACGCGCCCATCAGCCAAGTGTCGCACGAAAAGGCCCTGAACAGAGACACATGACCCGAGCATGATGGTCTTCAGCATAGGCAACTCCCCCCCGAGAGTGGTGCGGAGGATACCAGTTTTGTGCGGCGGCGGAACGGAAAAGTTGACAAATCAGGGAAAGTCGCCCCGATTCTCACGGAAATGTTTACAGCCAGTCGCGCAGCACCGGGATCAGTGGCCGGGCGGCCCATTCCAGGCGCTGGCCCTCCCGCGGCTGCGGGGTTCCCTGCCACTTCCGGCAGGCAAAAAGCGGCATCAGCAGGTGGAAGCCCTCGTAGGCGTGGCTTGCGAAGGTGAGCGGCGCGAGGCAGCTTTCCCAGGTGTCGATGCCCAGTTCCTCGTGCAACTCGCGGATCAGCGCCGCCTCGGGTGTCTCGCCGGGCTCGACCTTGCCGCCGGGAAACTCCCATAGCCCGGCCAGGGACTTGCCCTCGGGGCGCTGGGCGAGCAGCACGCGCCCGTCGGCGTCGATCAGCGCCACGGCGGCGACGAGCACAAGCGTCAAGACCGGTAATCCGCATTGATGTCGATGTAGCGGTGCGTCAGGTCGCAGGTCCAGGCGATGAAGGTGCCGGATCCGAGCCCGAGGTCGACGCCGATCGCCAGTTCGGAGCGCTGCATGTAGGCCGCGCCGTCCGCTTCGCGGTAGCCATCGGCCACGCGACCGCTTTCGGCCACCACGACATCGCCGAAACGGATGGCGAGTCGGTCGCGCTCGGCGCGTGCGCCGGACTTGCCCACGGCCATGACGATGCGGCCCCAGTTGGGGTCTTCCCCCGCGATGGCGGTCTTGACCAGCGGCGAATTGGCGATCGCCATGGCCACGCGCTTCGCGTCCGCCATGTCGGCGGCGCCGGTCACGACAACCTCGACGAATTTCGTCGCGCCCTCGCCGTCGCGCACGACCTGATGCGCCAGATCGCGCATCACGCCCCCCAGCGCCGCGGCGAAGGCGCGGCCCTCGGCCGTGCGACCGGATGCGATCTCGGTGTTGCCCGCCGTGCCGGTGGCCGCCATCATGAGCGTGTCCGAGGTCGAGGTGTCACCGTCCACGGTGATCGCGTTGAAGGTGGTCGTGGTGAGGCGCGAGAGCATGCCCTGCAAGGTCTTTCTTCCGATCCGTGCATCCGTGAAGAGATAGACCAGCATCGTCGCCATGTCGGGCGCGATCATGCCGGAGCCCTTGGCAAAACCAGCGATTCGCACCGTTTTCCCGCCGATTTCCACCTCGGCGGCCGCGCCCTTGGGGAAGGTATCGGTTGTCATGATGGCGCGCGCGGCGGCCTCGGCCCCGTCCGGGTCGAGCGCGGCGGCGAGCGTGTCTGCCACCGCGGTGATACGCTCATGGGGCAGGGGCTCGCCGATGACGCCGGTCGAGGCAGTGAAGACATGCGCCTCGGGCACGCCCGCCGCGTCTGCGAAGGCCGTGGCCACCGCCTGCACGGCGGTCTCGCCAGCTTGGCCGGTGAAGGCGTTGGAGTTGCCCGAATTGACCACGAAGGCAAAGCCGCCCCTGGTCCTGCCTTTCGCCAGCGCCGCGAGTTTCGCCTCGCAGTCGCGCACCGGGGCGGAGCGGGTGGCCGAGCGGGTGAAGACCCCGGCGATGGCCGCGCCCGGTGCGATATGGGCGAGCATCACATCGGTGCGGCCTGCGTAGCGCACGCCCGCTGCGGCTGCGGCAAAGCGCACGCCGGCGATCTGCGGCAGGGCGGGGAAAGCGGGCGGGGCAAGCGGCGAGACGATATGCGCCTTCGCCGAGGGCGCAGCGCCGCCCAGGGTCTTCGTCTTGGCGCGCAGCTTGGCAAGCTTCGCCTTCAGCGCCTTGATCTCGTCCTTCAGATCGGCCTTGCCGCCGGATTTCTTCTTGCCCATCGCAGCCCCCCGCCTGCCGCTCACTCTTCGAAGAGCGCCGGGTCGCGGATCGCCGCGGGGTCGATGCCCTCGTTGAGCCGCTGCACGTCCGCCGCTTCGGTCAGTCGCTCGATCTCGTCGGAAACGCGCGACTGGCGCAACTCGTCCTCCAGCGCGCCGCGCACCTCTGCGAGCGCGGGGGCCTCGGCGATGCGCCGTTCCATCAGCTTGATCACGTGCCAGCCGAATTGGGTCTGCACCGGGGCCGAGATGGTGCCGGGCTCCAGCGCGAAGGCGGCTTCCTCGAAGGGCGCCACCATCTGCCCGCGCGAGAACCAGCCCAGATCGCCGCCCTGCGGCCCCGACGGGCCGGTGGAACGCTCGCGCGCCAGATTGGCGAAATCGGGATGGGCTCATCAGCGATGCGGGCGATCATCTCTCCTGCACGCATCGCGCGCGACTCGTTCTCGATGGCGATGCGCGTGATCAGTCCGCCCTCGCCAAGCTGCTGGTCGAGCACGGTCTGGCGGATCAACTGGTCGATGATGCCGCGCATCAGCGCATCGTCGGGAAGGGCGCGATACTGCTCGGGCAGCCGTTCGCGCATCGCGGCGACATGGCCGAGCGTGATCTCCACGCCGTTCACAGTGGCAAGAACCGTGGCCGCTGTGGGCGCCTCGGCCGCGGCAGGCGAGTCGCCCGCCTGCGCCGCGTCGGGCTTGTCGGCCTGCTGGGCCGCGAGCGGCAGCGCAAGCCCGGCCGCCAGAGCGAGGGCAAGGCAGTTCCTGATGGCCGGCATGACTCTCTCCTTCCCGGTGCGTGCGGCACCCTGCGGCACCGGCCTCCGGGCCTGTGCGTTGACACCCCTTCGACGGCCCCTTACATCCCGGATCGGCTCCGCGATGCCGGGGCCCCGGATCGACCTCTTGATAGGGAACGGCGCGGGGCACGGCAAGTCAGGTTCAAGGCGG
>PHEG01000013.1 GCA_002842835.1 Alphaproteobacteria bacterium HGW-Alphaproteobacteria-2
GTCGCCCTTGCCCCCGCCAACCGCCACCTCAGGCGGGCCCCGGCTCGAGCACGCCGTCGGCGCTCATCTGCGCGAAGAGAAGCGCCTCGCGCAGCCCGCGGTCGGCGACCGACAACTGGTCGGTTGGCCAGGCGCGCAGCAGCGCCTGCAATATCGCCGCGCCCGACATGATCAGGACATGCCGGTCGCGGCCGATGCGCGGGTCGCGCCGCCGCCCCTCGGGGCCCAGCGCCAGATACTCGCGCACAACCGCATCGATCTGCCCCGCCGTCATGCGTAGCCCGTCCACCTTGGCACGGTCATAGCGCCTGAGCCCCAGATGCGAGGCGGCCACCGTGGTGATCGTGCCCGACGTGCCGATGATCTGGAAGCATTCCTGCCCCTGGCAGGCGACATCGTTGTAGGGCGCGAATTCGTTCAGCATTTCCTCGAAATGACACGACATCAGGGCATAACGCGCCGAATCCGACCCGACATCCGAGAACTGCTCGCGCAGCGTCGCCACTCCCAGGGGGATCGAGATCCAGTCCACGACCCGCACCGCGGGCAGCCGCGGGTCGGCGCAGGCGAAGCCGGTGTGCAGCCGCATCAGCGCCTTGGGCCGGTCCTGCGGTGGCACGCTCGACAGATCGAGCCAGACAAGCTCGGTCGAGCCGCCGCCGATGTCCACCACCAGAAGTTGCTCGGTGCGCCCCGAGACGAGAGGCGCGCAAGAGACGACGGCCAGCCGCGCCTCCTCCTCCGCCGGGATGATCTCCAGAGTGATGCCCGCCTCGCGCGCCGCCTCGGCGCAGAAGGCGGCGCCGTTGCGCGCCCGACGACAGGCTTCCGTCGCCACCGCGCGCAGCTTCGTCACGCCATGCTCGTCGAGCTTGCGCCGACAGATGCGCAGCGCCGCCACCGCACGCTCCATCGCCGGGCGAGAGAGCGTGCCGGAGCGTTCCAGCCCATGCCCTAGCCCAACAGATTTTCCACCGCAAGCGGGAACGCCCCCGCCGCTGCGGGGCGCTTGAGCACCATGGGAAATCTCTCCAATCCGGTTGACCGGACGGTAGCCCGCCCCCGCCCTTGGCGCAAGTGTGACATCTGGGTGAAGACGCGGACCCGCAGCCGGGCCGGGTTCATGGAGGCGAGTAGACATACAGCACTCTCGCGCGGCGTACGCGTGCGTCAAGAACCTGCGAAACGACCATCCAGATGCTGCGCGCGGTTCGCTTCCCTGGTGCGGCCATCGCGGTGTGCTGCATCTGCGTTTTCCCGACAAGCGGGTGGGAAAAATGGTGCCGCGCCTAGCGCCGCACCTCGAAGGTCATGTTGAAGGGTGTCTCGGCCGCGTCGAGGCCGCGTAGTAGAGCTGCCCCGTGGCTGACAGGTTGTCGGCCGTGTGGTCATGCGCGAAGGGCTCGACCAGCATCACGGTCCCGCCCGGCGCAAGCACCTTCGCAACGTGACGCGCTGCGTCCACCGGGTCGCCCAAGTCGTGAGGCACGTCGAAGAAGCAGACGAGACCGTACTGCCGTCGGAATAGGTCGTCGCGCCGGCTAGGGCAAACTCCGCCCGTCTGCCGCCCCCCCGCCGCCTCGGCATGCTTGCGCGCCGCTTCGATCGAGGCAGTTTGGGTGTCAAAGCCGTGGAAACGCGAGTTCGGGAACTCCTCGGCCATCATCAGCGTCGAGTAGCCGTGCCCGCAGCCGACGTCGGCGACCTGGATCCCCTCGACCAGCCACTGGACGATGCCGTCGAGCGTCGGCAACCAGTTCGGCACCAGGTTGGCGCGATAGCCGTTGCGGAAGAAGCCGGCGCGGCCGCAGGCCTTCGGCGGTCGTGATCACCCCACGAGACACCGCCGCCGCTCTGGATCGCGACGATGGTCTTCTCTTCGTCCGCCCACATCGAGGCCGGCACGTTCCAAGCGATCGGGACGTGGAAGGGGCTGTCCCCGTTTGTCAGCACCTCGGCCTGCTCTGGCGGAAGCTCGTAGGTGTCGCTTGCCGCATGATAGGTTGACAACAGGGCCGCACACGCCCCGGCATGGTCGATTCATGCCAGCGGGGGCATCCTGCAACAGCAATGCGCAGATGACGGGGCCAGGCTCCGAGCCGCTTCGCGTCGCCATCGCGGCGCTGCTGGACGCCGTTATCTCGTCGCTCGCCGGCATCTACGACGTGCTGAACGGAGCGTCGATGATGGGCCTCGTGGACCCTGACCGGCCGCCTTTACGCATCGACATCGTCGGCGAGCGGCCCGACCCCCTCAATCTGGCGAGCGGCGTGCAGGCCGAGGTGCAGGCGGCGGTCGAAGACGTTGGGGAATGCGACATCGTCATCGTCCCATCTGTCCTGCTGCCGGCCGCCGACTGGCAGAAGGGCCGCCACTCCAAGCTGACCGACTGGTCGATGCGGATGCACGTGCAAGGGGCGCGGATCTGCTCGGCCTGTTCGGGTGTCTTCTTGCTGACTGAGACCGGGCAGTTCGACGGCCGCGATGCCACGGTGCACTTCGGTTACGCTAAAGCCTTCGCGAAGCCCTCCGGACAAAGACGACGGGTGATCAGGTCTATTGCGGGGCGAAACGGCTCCATCAGATCATCGGCAAGCGCCAGCGCACTGCCGCCAGAGCGGTGATGGACGGACAGGGACGGATGCAGACCGGCTGACACAATCGCACGAGCGGTTGCCGCCCGCAGAACGGCATCCCATGGTTCAGCAGGGCATTCGGACCGGACACCTCGCGGTCACATCGAAAGGCCTTGTCGCGAAGCGAGGGCGCGATTGACGCAAGTAAAAAATGATGTTTTTATATTCAATATGGTGTTTTGATATTTGAAACACTATGAGAGAGGGGGGACCAACATGAAACTGATTTCGGTTGCCGCGGCTTGCGCGGCACTGATCGCCACGGGCCTTGCCGCTTCGGCGCAGGAGGCACGGGTGCTGAAATTCGGCCACGCCGCATCGTCGAAACATCCGTTCCACGAGGGGCTGGAATATTTCGCCGCGCGCGTCGCCGAACACACCGACGGCCGGATCGAGGTGCAGGTCTTCGGCGACCGACTGCTTGGCGATGACAAGCAACTGCTCGAAGGGTTGCAGATAGGCACGATCGAGGGGGCGATGGTCTCGTCTCCTGTGCTGCCGCTGGTCATTGGCGCGGGATCGTTCGATGCGTTGCAACTGCCGTTCGTGGCAAACTCCTACAGCCAGGTGTCCGATCTGCTAACCTCGCCGCTGGGCGACGAGTTGCTGGCGACACTCGGTGACAAGTCGATCACCGGCCTTGGCTTCGTCGAGGCGGGGTTGCGGCATTTCCTTGCCCGCGACAAGCCGGTCGCAACGCTGGAGGATTTCGCCGGGCTGAAGACCCGCATCGTGCCGATTCCGCTGCACAAGGCAGTCTGGGAAGCCGTGGGCGTGAATCCGATCGGCATGGCCTATGGCGAGATCTACTCGGCGCTGGAAACCGGCACCATCGAGGCGGTGGAAATCAACCTGTCCTCGATCCAGACCGAAAGCCTGTTTGAATCCGCCAAGGACGTGACGCTGACCGGGCATTACTTCTGGCCCGGCGTGATCATGGTTGCAGGGCCGGTCTGGGCCACCCTCGATGCCGAGACGCAGGCGGCATTGCGCACGGCGGGCCGCGAGACCACCATCGATGCCTACCGCAAGGGAGCCGCGCAGGAAGCCGAGGCGCGCGCTTTTCTGGAAGCCAATGGCGTGACGATCGGCGAACTCGACAATCCGGCGGCGATGCGCTCGGCCGTCGCCCCGGTGGTCGCGGAATGGACCGCCAAGGACTCGCTGATCGCCCGCATCGTTGAAGCGCTCGGCGAAGGGTCGTGAGGATGGCCGACGCGGTGCGGGTCTATCACTGGGAATCGCTGCCGCGCGAGGAGGTGCGTCCGGGGGTCACTCGGACCGCCTTTCGCGGCGCGAACGCGATGATGGTGATGAACTGGCTGGAGCCGGGCATGGAAAAACGCCCGCACTCCCATCCGTTCGAGCAGCTTGCTTTCGTCGTCTCGGGGCGCGTGCGTTTCGAGATCGGCGAGAGTGTGGTCGAATGCGGTCCGGGCGACGTGGTGCGCATCCCGCCCGATGTCGTCCATTGCGGCGAGGCCCTGGGCAGCGAGGTTGCGCTAAACCTCGATGTCTTCGCGCCGCTGCGCGAGGATTACCTGCACCTGACCGCCTATCAGGAGCCCGATTTCGGCTGATCCCTGCGGCAGGGCTGACCCGCGGGTGCGCCGGACGGCGCGCCGAGGCAGGCTGTATCCGAAGCCGCTCCAGAAACGGAACCGAGAGGATGAGCATGATCGGCCTGTGCATCGCGCTCGACAAGGGTCTGCGCTGGTTTCTCAACGCACTGATGATACTGCTGCTGTCAGTGATGACCCTGCAGATCGTGATGCGCTATGCCTTCAACGACTCGCTGATCTGGGCCGAGGAGATATCGCGCTACGCTCTGGTGTGGCTGGCCTTTCTGGCGGTCGGAGCGGCCTACCGGCGGGGCGAGATCGCGGCGCTGACGCTGTTACCCGATGCGCTGCCGAGACGCGCGGGGCTGGTCCTGCGCCTGCTGGCCAGAGGGCTGGGTGCCGCGCTCTGCTTCACGCTGGTCTGGCAGGGCCTGCGCTATGCTGCGCTCGGCGGCACGCAGCCCATTCCGGCGCTGCGGTTCCTGTTTGAGGATCTCTTTGGCGCGGCAGCGCCGGCGGTGCCGACGGTCTGGTGGGTCTATGCCGTCCTGCCGCTCGGCATGGCGCTGATGGGGCTGGCGATCCTCGCCGAGGCCTGGGGCGACCTTCGTCGGTTGCTGCGCGGGCAGCAGGGCGCGGAGGTGGACGCGCCATGACGCTTTTCCTGGTCGCCTTCGTGCTGCTGCTGGCCATCGGCACACCCGTTGCGCTGAGCCTCGGGCTGGCTTCACTGGCCTATCTGCTGGCGAACGACCAGATGATGCTGCTAGTAGCCTTCCCGCAGCGGATGATCGCCGGCATCGACAATTTCGTGCTGCTGACAATCCCGTTTTTCATCCTCGCGGGCAACCTGATGAATGCCGCAGACCTGACGCAGCGAATCGTGCGCTTCGCCCAGATGCTGGTGGGGCAGGTGCGTGGCGGGTTGGCGGCGGTCAACATCACCGCGAGCATGCTGTTCTCGGGGGTCAGCGGCGCGGCGACGGCCGAGGCTTCGGCGCTCGGCAGCGTGATGATCCCGGCGATGCAGCGCGACGGCTACCGGCCGGAATATGCCGCCGCGCTGACGGCCACCGGGTCGCTGCTCGGGCCGCTGGTGCCGCCATCGCTGGCCTTGATCCTCTATGGCGTGCTGACCGGCACCTCCATCGGAGCACTGTTTCTCGCTGGTATCGGTCCGGCCTTCCTGCTCTACGGGCTGCTTATCGCCTACGTGCTGCATCGGGGCCGGGTCCAGAACCACCCCGTCGCGCCGCCCGTGCCGCGTTCCGAGCGTGGCCGGGTCATCCTGGGTGCGCTGCCGGCGCTGATGCTGCCAGTGATCATCGTGGGCGGCATCCGCGGCGGCGTCTTCACCCCGACCGAGGCGGCGGCAGTGGCGGCAGTCTATGCGCTGATGATCGGTGTCTTTCTCTACCGCACGCTGAACCGGCGGGCGATCGGCGATGCCCTGTTCGAGACCGCAACGATGACGGCGGGCGTCATGCTGATCGTGGCCATGGCCTCGATGGCGTCGTTCATCATGGGGATCGAGCGCATCCCGGCCCGCGTCGCCGCGCTGATGCTCGTGATCAGCGACGAGCCGCTGATCCTGCTGCTGCTGCTCAACCTGATGCTCCTGCTGCTGGGGCTGTTCCTGGAGCCGCTGGCGGCGCTGGTGCTGTCGATGCCGATCCTCAACGAAATCTTTCCGCTGGTGGGAATGGACCCGGTACAGTTCGGCGTCATGGTGGTGCTGAATTTGATGATCGGCATGATCACGCCACCCGTCGGGCTGTGCCTGTTCATCGTCGCCGCCATCGGGCGCGTGCCGCTGGAGCGGGTGAGCCGCGCGACGCTGCCGCTGATCGGGCTGTGCCTGCTGGTGCTGGCGCTGATCGCGCTGGCCCCGCCGCTGACGCTGTTCCTGCCGTGGCTGATCGGGGGTTAGGGGGCAGGACATGAACGAACACGCGGACAAGGCGGGCAACCAGTCCACACGGGTGGTGTTTCGCATCATCGAGGAAATGGCGCAGATCGGCGAGAGCGCGCGCCTGACCGATCTCGCGCTGCGCCTCGGCATGCCCAAGCCACGGGTCTACCGATTCCTGCAATCGCTTCGCGACATGGGCTATGTCTGGCAGGACCCGGCGACCGAACGCTACGGGCTGACGCTCAAGCTGTTTCACATCGGCCAGGCGATTTCGGATGCCACGCCGATCACCAGCCTGGCGCGGCCGCTGATGGTCGGCCTGCGCGACGCTTGCGGCCAGACCACCACCCTGTCGCTGCCCGAGGCGGGCGGCATGCGGGTGATCGACATTGTGCGCACCGAGTCGCCGGTCGAGATCGTCACGCGGCCCGGCGCGCTGCTGGCCTTCCACGCCTCGGCGCAGGGCAAGCTGGCGCTCGCCTTCGGCAGCCCCACCGGCTGGCAGGTGGTGCGGCGCGGGCCGCTGGAACGGGTCACCGACCGCACCAACACCGATCTCGCCCAGCTGGAGGCCGAATGCGCCCGCGCCCGTGAAAGCGGCTGGGCCGTCGCCCCTGAAGAGACGCTGCGCGGTGTCAACGCGCTGTCCGCCCCGATCTTCGACGGCGACGGCAGCTTCGTTGCCACGATCACCATCGCCGGGCCGGTGCAGGACATCCAGCCAGAGCCCGACCCGCGCCTCGTAGCCCAGGTACAGGACGCCGCGCGCACGATTTCCCGAAATCTTGGATGCAAGGAGTATCCCGTATGACGCGCCACTCGCTCGCCGTGGACATCGGCGGCACCTTCACCGATGCGGTGCTGCTGGGATCAGACGGCAGCACAAATGTGGACAAGACGCTGACCACCCATGACAACCTGCTGGAGGGATTCTTCCGCGCGGTTGATCTGGTTCTCGGACGCTCGGGCCTCGCCCCGGGGGATATCGACGACGTGATCGTGCACGCCACAACCTTGGTCACCAACGCGCTGATCGAACGCAAGGGGCCGCCCACGGGGCTGATTCTGACCAAGGGCTTCCGCGACATCCTCTATATCCGCGACGAGCACCGCTACGACATGTACGACCCGCAGATCGAATTTGCCGAGCCGCTGATCCCGGCGTCGCGCACCTTCACCCTGGACGAGCGGGTGCTGGCCGACGGCACGGTGCTGCGCCCTGCTGCGCCGGAGGCCCTGCGCGCCCTGGTGCGGCAGTGCCGTGACGCAGGCCTCGTCTCGGTCGCAGTCTGCCTGCTCAACGCCTATCGCAACGGTGCAAACGAAGAGGCGCTGCGCCAGGTCTTCGCCGAGTACGCCCCGGATATCTATGTCTCGCTGTCGAGCGAGATCGCGCCGCAGATGCGCGAATACCCGCGTGCCTCGACCGTCGCCATCAATGCCTTCACGCAGCCGATCACCGGCCCCTATCTCGACGCACTGGTAACGGCGCTGGCGCAGCGCGGCTTCCGGCAGCAGCCGCTGATTATGCTGTCGAACGGCGGTGTGCTGGGCGCGGCGCATGCGGGGCGCACACCGGTGCGGATGATTGAATCGGGCCCGGCGGCTGGGGCGCTGGTAGCCCGCCACTTCTCGCGCCTGCTGGGCCTGCCCGACCTGCTGTCCTTCGACATGGGCGGCACCACCGCAAAGGCCTGCCTTATCCAGAAGGGCGAGCCGCTGATCACCGGTACGTTCGAAGTGGACCGCCGCTATCGCTTCAAGCCAGGCAGCGGCATGCCCATTACCGTTCCCTCCATCGACATGATCGAGATCGGTGCGGGCGGCGGTTCCATCGCCTCGGTGGATGCGTTGGGACTGCTGAAGGTCGGCCCCGAGAGCGCCGGCTCTGACCCGGGGCCGGTCTGCTACGGCCGGGGCGGGCGAGACCCTTGCGTGACCGACGCCGATGTCGTGCTGGGCATCGTCGCGCCCGACCGGTTTCTCGGCGGCGACATGCCGCTCGACGCCGGGGCGGCACGAGAGGCCTTCGCCGCGCTCGGCAACCGGCTCGGCCTGACGGCCGAGGCCGCCGCCTGGGGGGTGTTCGAAGTGGTCTGCGAGCAGATGGCGGCGGCAACCCGCAGCCATGCCACCGACCGCGGTGTCGACTATCGCGGCCTCCCGCTGCTGGCCTTCGGTGGCGCGGGGCCTGTGCATGCCTGCCGTGTCGCCGACCTGATCGACAGCCGACAGGTGATCTACCCGCCGCTTGCCAGTGTGCTGTCTGCCTTCGGCACGCTGGTCACGCCGCTGCAGATCGACTTGGTGCGCAGTCTGGTGGCCCCGCTCGACCGGCCGGACTGGCTGGCCATCGGCGCACTGCTCGACGAGATGGCCGCCGAGGGGCGCGCCGCGCTGGCCGAGGCGGGCCTGCCCGAGACCGCTTGCCGCTTCGTCCATGCCGTCGAGATGCGCTATCTTGGGCAGCAGTCGGAGCTGCGCATCGACCTGTCCGAAGACCCGCGCGTGCAGCGCGACACCGAGGTGCTGCGCGCGCTGTTCGAGGCCGAATACACGGCGCAATACGGGCTCAAGCTCGACGGCATGCCGATCGAACTGGTCAACTGGCGGGTGACGGTCAGCGGTCCCGTTCCGGAACGGGCCGCCGCGGGTGCCCCCGCGGCCGCAGCGCAGACCAAGCCCGAGACCCGCAGCGTCCATATCGCCGGCAAGGCGCGCAGCGTGCCGGTCTGGCAGCGCGGCGCTCTGCCACCCGTTGTGGTGATCGACGGGCCTGCCATCGTCGAAGAGCGCGAGACTACAATATTCATCCTCGAAGGCTGGCGCATGAGCCGCCACGAGAGCGGCAGCCTCGTGGCCGAGAAGACGGGAGAGGCTAGATGATGGATGGCGTTCACTTGCAGATCCTGTGGAGCAACCTGATCGGTATCGTCAGCGAACAGGCGCGCGCGCTGCAACGCATCGCCTTCAGTCCCATCGTGCGCGAGGCCGGCGACCTGGCGAACGGGCTGTTCGACGCGCGCGGGCGGATGGTGGCGCAGGCGGTCACCGGGACGCCTGGGCATATCAACTCGCTCGCTGCCGCAGCGCGCAACCTGCTCGACACGGTGGACGAGGCCAGCCTTGCGCCCGGCGACGTGATCATCACCAACGACCCCTGGATGTCGGCGGGGCATTTCTTCGACATCACGGTACTGTCGCCCATCTTCCGTGACGGGCGGATCATCGGCTTTGCCGGCTCGACCATCCATCACAGCGACATCGGCGGCTATGGCATCGGCTCGGGTGCGCGCGACATCCATGAGGAGGGGCTGTGGATCCCGGTGCTGAAACTCTACGAGGCCGGACAGCCCAATCGCACGCTCTTCGAGATCATCAAGCGCAACGTGCGCACGCCCGATGCGCTGCTGGGTGATCTAGGCGCGCAGGTGTCGAGCGGAATGATCGCAGCAGAGCGGCTCAACGCGCTGTGCGACCGCTACGGGCTCGACGATATCGAGGCGCTGTCGGACGAGATCATCCGCCGGTCCGAGGCCGCGACCCGCGACGCGATCCGCGCCCTGCCCGGCGGCACCTTTCACGGGACATCGCGTTTCGATGTGCCGGGGGGCGAGACAATCACGCTGCAGACCGCAGTGACGATCGACGCGGCAGAGGGCGAGATCACGGTGGATTTCGAAGGCTCGTCGGGACCAAGCGCAGCGGGCATCAACGTGGTTCCCGCCTATACCCACGCCTATACCACCTTCGCCATCCGCTCGACACTGAACCCCGATCTGCCCAACAACGCCGGCAGCCTTGCGCCCATCCGGCTGAAACTGCCCGATGACTGCGTGGTGAACGCTCGTTACCCGGCACCGGTGAATGCGCGCCATGTCGTGGGCATGTATGTGCCCTTCCCGATCCTCAAGGCGTTGGCGCAGGTCGTACCCGACCGGGTGGTTGCTGAAGGCTCGGGCGCGGTCTGGACGGTGCAGGTGCAGGGGCGCGATGCCGCGGGGCGGCCCTTCACCAGCTCGATGTTCAACTATTCGGGTGGAATGGGGGCACGGGCCGGCAAGCCCGGGCTGTCGGCGATATGCTACCCGACGGGCGTGGCAGCGGTGTCTGTCGAGGTGCTGGAAGCCTCCTATCCGATTGTCTTCACCGGCAAGGAACTGGAGCGCGGCACCGGCGGCGCGGGCCGACAGCCGGGCGGTGACGGGCAGCGCATCGGCTTCCGGATGCGCACGCAGCAACCCTGGCTGCTCAACACCATCCCCAGTCGGCTGCGCTGCCCTGCCGAGGGGCTGGCCGGCGGGGGCGACGGCACGCCGGGCCGGTTCGAGATCAATGGCCAGCCCGAGAGCGATACCCGCAAAAGGATGATGCAACCCGGCGACGAGGTGCTCATGGTGACGCCAGGCGGCGGTGGCTTCGGCCCCGCGGAAGGAGAGTGAGATGCAGGCAGCCGACGTGAGGCGTGAGTTCGCGGCGGCGGTACGCGCCCGGCAGGAGCGGCTGGGCACCTTCGTGAAACTGCGCGACCCGGCGGTTATCGAGATCCTCGCCGCGGCGGGTTTGGATTTTGTGATCCTCGACGGCGAACATGCGCCCTTCGGCCGCGAGAGCATCGAGTTGGCGATGCTCGCGGCCCGGGCTGCCCGGCTGCCGGCCCTTGTGCGCGTTCCCGAGGGCAGCAAGACCTGGGTTGCCACCGCGCTCGACTGCGGGGCGGCGGGGATCATGGTGCCGCATGTCTCGGACGTGGAGACGGCGGAACGCCTGGCACGGCTGATGCGCTTCGACACCGGCGGACGCGGGGCCAATACCGCCACGCGCGCTGCAGGCTATGGCTCGCGTGACGTGGCAACACATCTGGCTGCCGCCCGGGATGAAACGCTTCTGATCTGCCAGATCGAGGACCGCGCGGGTGCCGCCTCCGCCGCCGACATCGCCGCCGTGGACGGGGTGGACGCGCTGTTCCTTGGGCCAGTGGACCTGAGCGTCAGCCTGGGCGCGGCGGGGCCCAATGACCCGGCGGTGCAGGCAACCTGCGCCGAAGTGCTGCGCATCGCGGAGGTGCAGGGGGTGGCCGGTGGGCTCTATCTCGGCGCGCCGCAGGGGCTGGCGGCAGCGCGAGCTGCTGGTGTCACCCTGCCTGTGATCGGCAGCGACCACGGGTTTCTCGCCAGCGCGGCACGGGCGGCCCGCGCGCCCGTCGGCTGATACTTCGCCCTGTCTGGCAGTGCGGCGGATATCCTCCGCGCAACCTGACCTGCCCCCTGAAAAGTGATCCTCCCTGAAGTAGGCTTTCGAGCCAAATGGAGATCTGCACCGCGCGGTTCAAGCTGCCTGCCGCGGCACGGGACGAAGACACCTCGAAACCGTCATGCCATCCGTCGGTCGAGACGACCAAGCCGTCATCATCGCGTGCAAAGCATCACGACGAAATCCAGGCGAAGACCGTGATGCCCGCAGCAACCCCCACCCCCACACCCAACATCTGCGCGAGACGCCGGCGGTCCTGTCTCGATGCCGCGCCGGTGGCGTAGTCGAAGCGTTCGTACACGATGCAATCGAGCGGCAGGCCATGGTCGCCGAGCATGTCCGACACTGCGGTCACCATCGGCCCCGGGCCGCACATCATCGCAACGGTGCGTTCCGGATCGAGCCCGTCGAGCAGCCGCGCGATGCGCGCAGGGTCGAGGCGGCCGATCTCGCCGCGGGTCCCGGCGCGCAACCAGATCGCGAAGGAGCCCCATAATCGGCCCGATCCCGACACCGCCAGCCACCAGCAGCACCGCCCGGTCGGAATGCTCGGCGAGGGTGAAGTCGCCGTAAGGGCCGTCGATGCCGATCGGGGTGCCGGGCGGCAGCGCCCCGATCCGCCCGGTGAAGTCGCCCGCCTCCTTGACGATCAGGCTGATCCCCGGCCGCTCGGGGCTGTCGGCGATGGAGAAGGGGTGATCGAAGAGCGGGACGCGGCGCGGCCCTTCCGTCATCCACACGAACTGCCCGGCCTCGTAGCCGAGGTCGGGCGTGCTCGGCTTCGGCTGGATGTCGAGCTCCCAGGTGCGGTCCGCCAGCCTGGTGACGGAGCGCAGTTCCCACGGCCGCCAGTGCAGACTGATCCACCGCCAGCCATGGAGCGTGCCTATGACCGCGACGAGCACCCCCGCGACCAGCCACCACCAGCCGTTGACCGGCCCGAGCGCACTGAACCGGCCGACCGTGAGCGCATGGTGGATGCCCGCCCCCACAGCGACGACGGCCAGCACCACAGGCGACGAGCCGCCGCATCCCGAGTTCGGGGTCGTCGAGCCAGGTCGGCAGCACATAGAAGACGGGGTGGAGGACCAGCGCCAGCAGCACCCACCACGCGGCGATCTTGTGGAAGGCCATGATGCGGTCGATCCCCAGATGCGCCGAGACGATCGAGAAGCGCCCGGAGGTGACGAACTGGATCGCCATTGCCGTGAGCGCGGCAAGCCCGAGACCCGCGCCGACACGCTCCCACGGGTCGAGCGGCGCCGCCTGCCGCCCGAGGGCGAGCAGAAGCGGCAACAGGGCAACGCCTATATAGAGGAGCGCCAGCGCACGCCCGCCCAGCCGTGGAAGCCGAAAAGTGGAGGCTCCCGTTCTTGCCATGGCAGATCCTCTCCGTTTCGTGCCGGGCCATCGGAAACATGTTTCCGCGGCGCCGCATTGACCCACGTCAAACCGCCGTCGGGCCCTTCATGCGACACTTCGGTTGCCCGCACCACCAGAGGGAAGCATTCCATGCGCATTGTCCGGCATCTCCGCGCCCTGACCGCTTCGGCGCTGCTCGCGTTCGTCCCGCCGCCCGCGCCGGCAGACAGCCTGGCCGATCTCGCCGCCATCGTCGATGCCTGGCGCGCCTCGCCCCATGCCGACCACGGGTCGCTGTCGTTCACCTACTGGAACAGGGAGGGGGCAGTGCCCGAGGCCTGCGCCGCTTGCCACTCCGAGCCCGGGTTCATCGACTTCCTCGGCGCCGACGGCAGCGAGGCGGGCGTCGTGAACCACCCCGCCGCGATCAATTCGGTGATCGGTTGCGCTGCGTGCCACACCGGGGCGGCCCACGCGCTCGACAGCGTCACGCTGCCGTCTGGTTTCGTCGTCGACAGGCTCGGCCCGAATGCGACCTGCACCGTCTGCCACGGCGGGCGCGCGTCGGGCGATGCCGTCGCCGCCGCCACCTCCGGTATCGGGGAGGATGCGGTGTCGGAAGAGCTGCGGTTCATCAACGTGCACTACGGTATCGCAGCGGCGGTGATGCAAGGCGCCGAGGGCCGCGCCGGTTTCCACTTCTCCGACCGGCGCTATGCCGGGAGGTTCCGCCACGTTCCGGGCGCCGATAGCTGCGTGGCCTGCCACGGCGCCCGCGGGCACGCCCATCGGCTATGCGAAGGGCACCTTCCCCTATTTCTTCACCGACAGCGACGGCGACGGCATCATCGGCCCCGGCGAGGCGGTGATGGCGAACCGTTACGCGAGCTGGACGCCGCGCCTGCTGAAGGCGGCCTACAACTACCAGGTCGCCGCAAAGGACCCGGGGGGCTACGCGCACAACCCCGTTTACCTGCTCCAGCTCCTGTACGATTCTCTCGATAGCCTTGCAGAGCGCGTGGCCGTCGACATGCGCGCGCTGAGCCGACCCTGAGCCCGGCACCGCCGCGAGGACGAAGCCATGGATCGGAAGCAGCAGTTTCATCTCTGGTACTTCCTGGCAGCCTTCATGGGCCTGCTTCTGGTCCAGTCCTGGCTCTCGCACGCCTCGGTGAGACAGCGCATTCCCTACATCACCTTCATCGAGCATCTCGAGGCCGGGGCGCGGCTGCTGCTCGAGCGCGAGACGATCACACCCGCCGACTTTCCGTCCCTGAAACCGAGCGAGGTCACTGCCGCATGAAACGCAAGAGCCCTGCCGAACGCACCCGCCGCCAGCCGCGCCTGCCTGCTGCGGACAGCGCGCGCGAACCATCCGCCCAGGTCTCGGCACGGACCGCACCGCCCTGCCCCACCGCCATGCCGCGCTCGACCGCAGCGTGATGGCAAGCCTGGCACGGCTGACCGCAGGATTGTCCCCCCATGCGATGATCGACGCCTGGAGCGATTGGGCCATGCATCTGGCCCGCGCGCCGGGGCGGCAATTGGAGCTGATCGAGAGGGCGCAGTCGAACGCGATGAAGCTGGCGCATTATGCCGCCGCGCAGATTACCGGTCAGACGCCGGAAAAGCCCTTTGCGCCGGGGAGTTATGACACGCGCTGGACGCATGATGGCTGGGAGAGGGCGCCCTTCGCGCTCTGGCAGCAGGGGTTTCTGGCCACGCAGGACTGGTGGCATGCCGCGACCTCGGAGTTGCGCGGGTTGCGCCGACAGAACGCGGACCGCACCGGGTTCATGATCCGGCAGCTTCTGGACAGTGTGTCGCCGTCGAACTTTCCGCCCGCCAACCCGGAGATCCTCGAAAAGACGCGTGCCATGGCCGGACGCAATCTGTTCGACGGGGCGAAGCATTATGCCGACGATGCCCGGCACATTCTGACGCAGGAGCATCGGTCGGTGCCCGGGGAATTCGCGCTCGGCAAGGTGCTGGCCTGCACCCCAGGCGAGGTGATCTACCGCAACGAGTTGATGGAACTTATCCAGTATGCCCCCACCACGCCGGAGGTGAAGGCCGAACCGGTGCTGATCGTGCCGGCCTGGATCATGAAATACTACATCCTCGATCTGTCGCCGGAGAATTCCTTCATCCGCTGGCTGGTCGGTCAGGGCTATACCGTGTTCTGCATCTCCTGGCGCAATCCGGGGGCGGAACATGCAGAGCTTTCGCTCGAGGATTACCGCAAGCAGGGCATCCTTCAGGCACTCGACGTGATCAACGCCATCGTGCCGGGTCAGAAGGTCCATGCCTGCGGCTATTGCCTGGGCGGCACGCTTCTGGGCATCGCGGCGGCGGCCATGGCGCGCGACCATGACGATCGCCTCGCCTCGGTAACGCTGATGGCGGCGCAACTCGATTTCGCCGAAGCTGGCGAGCTGCTGCTCTTTCTCGACGAAAGCCAGGTCGCCTTTCTGGAGGATCTGATGTGGTCACAAGGCTATCTCGACCGGCCGCAGATGTCGGGGGCCTTTGCCGCCATCCGCTCGGAGGATCTGATCTGGTCGCGCGCGGTGCGGCGCTATTTCCTGGGCGAGCCGGACCTGCCCACCGACATCACCGTCTGGGTGAACGACACCACGCGCATGCCCGCGCGCATGCATTCGGAATACCTGCGCGGGATATTCCTCGAGAACCGCATCACCGCCGGGCGCTTTGCGGTCCAGGGCCGGGTGATCGCGCTCAAGGACATCGCCGTGCCGATTTTCGTGGTGGCCACCGAATCCGATCACATTGCGCCCTGGCGGTCGGTCTACAAGACCGCGCTGTTTACCGATTGCGACCTGCATTTCCTGCTCACCAAGGGCGGCCACAACGGCGGCATCCTGTCCGAGCCGGGCCATCCGAAGCGGCACTACCGCATCGGCCACCGTCCCGCCGGGGCACATTACCGCGACCCCGATACCTGGCTTGCGGCGCATGATCGGGTGCCCGGTTCGTGGTGGCCGGAATGGGCGCGCTGGCTCACGGACCGCAGCAGCGCTACCGTACCCGCCCGCGCCGCAGGAGCGACCGGACTTGGGTTTGCGCCGCTCGCCGCCGCGCCCGGAACCTACATCCACCAGCACTGAGCCGGGCGATCCCGCCCGGATCGACCATAACGACGAAGACGGGATTTTCCCGGGCCGGATTGCCGGTATCCGCGATCGCGTGGGCCTTCGTGCCGACACAGTGGACAAGCCGCGGGTAGCCTTTCACGATGCGGTCGAAGACTACATCGAGACTTGCGCCAGGGTCTGCAAGAAACCGCAGAAGGCTTACTCGGGGCAGGCCATGTTCCGGGTCAGCCCGAGGTTTATCGCAAGGGCGCACTGGCCGCTGGTCTGTCCGGCAAGAGTCCGAAACGGTGGGTCGAAGACGTGCGACACCGTGCCACCGTCCTGCCCGGCGCGCTCACTCCGCCGGGGCGCCGGCCGGGCTGCCGGGGCGCGCGCGCAGCGGCACGATCCGGCGCACCACGACATAGAAGAGCGGCACGAAGAGCACGCCGAGCGCCGTCGCCGAGAGCGTGCCGCCGAGCACGCCCGCACCGATCGCGTTGCGCCCCGCCGCGCCCGCGCCCGTGCTCAGCACCAGCGGCAGCACGCCCAGCGAGAAGGCCATCGAGGTCATCAGGATCGGCCGGAAGCGCTGGCGCGCGGCCTCGGTCACGGCGGTCAGCAGATCCTCGCCGCCCTGCTGGCGGGCGCGGGCGAATTCGACGATCAGGATCGCGTTCTTGCCCGTCAGCCCGATCACCGCCAGCAGCCCGACCTGGAAGAAGACGCCGTTGTCGTGGCCGCCGCTCCAGGCGCCCAGCAGCGCGCCGAGCACGCCTATCGGCATCGCCAGCATCACCGCGAAGGGGATCGCCCAGCTTTCGTAGAGCGCGGCGAGGCTGAGGAAGACCGCGGCGAGCGCCAGCGCATAGAGCAGCGGCGCCTGCGTGCCCGATTGGCGCTCTTCGAGCGACAGCCCGGTCCAGGAAAGGTTGAAGCCGTCCGGCAGACCGGCCGCCAGCCGTTCCATCTCGGCCATCGCCTCGCCCGAGGAGACCCCCCCGGCGGGGGTGCCCTGCAGCTGCATCGCCGGCACGCCGTTGTAGCGGTAAAGCCCCTGCGGCGCGAACTCCCAGCGCCCGGTCGCGAAGTTGGAGAACGGCACCAGCCCGCCGGTGGCGTTCCTGACCCGCCAGCGTTCGATGTCCTCGGGCAGCGCGCGGGCATCCGCCTCGCCCTGCACCCAGACGCGCTTGATGCGGCCCTGATCGAGGAAATCGTTGACATAGGTGCCCGCCCAGGCGGTGGTCAGCAGGCTGCCCACATCGGCGGCGCTCACCCCCATGGCACCGGCGCGGCGCCAGTCGATCTCAAGCCGGTAGAGCGCGGCATCGGCGAGCCCGTTGGGCCGGACCGAGCCGATCAGCGGGCTCTGCGCCGCGGCCCCCATCAACTGGTCGCGCGCCGCCAGCAGATCCTCGTGGCTCTGCCCGGCGCGGGCCTGAAGCCAGAAGTCGAAACCGGCCACATTGCCCAGCTCGCGCACCGCGGGCGGCACGATGGGAAAGACCATCGCGTCGCGGATCTGCGAGAGCCGCCCGAAGGCGCGTCCCGCGATTGCCTGCGCGCTCTGGTCGGGGCGGGTGCGCTCCGACCAGTCCTTCAGCCGCACGAAGGTCAGCCCAACGTTCTGCCCCTGGCCGATGAAGCTGAAGCCGACGACGCCGAACATCGCGTCCACGTTCTCCGCCTCGGTGTCGAGGAAATGGTCCTCCACCTGCTCGATCACGTCGAGCGT
>PHEG01000336.1:0-549 GCA_002842835.1 Alphaproteobacteria bacterium HGW-Alphaproteobacteria-2
CCGGTGGTGCCCGAGGTGTAGAGCACATAGGCCGGATGGTTGCCCTCGACGGGCACACAGTCCGCCGCCTCCACGCCATACTGGAAGGCGTGCCAGTCGTGGTCGCGGCCTGCCTCGAGCTTCGCCACCTCCTGCTCGCGCTGGAAGATGACGCAGAAGGCGGGCTTGTGCGCGGCCTGCGCGATGGCGCCGTCGAGCAGCGGCTTGTAGTGCACCACGCGCCCCGGCTCGATGCCGCAGGAGGCGGCGATGATGCATTTCGGCTTCGCGTCGTCGATCCGCACCGCCAGTTCATGCGCGGCGAAGCCGCCGAAGACGACCGAATGGATGGCCCCGAGCCGCGCGCAGGCCAGCATCGCCTCCAGCGCCTCGGGCACCATCGGCATGTAGATGATCACCCGGTCGCCCTTCTTGACGCCCTGCTTGCGCAACGCGCCCGCCAGCCGCGCGACGCGGTTGCGCAACTCGGCAAAGGTGATGCGGTGGACCGTGCCGGTCACCGGGCTGTCGTGGATGATCGCCACCTGCCCGCCGCGCCCGGCCTCGACA
>PHEG01000336.1:587-3394 GCA_002842835.1 Alphaproteobacteria bacterium HGW-Alphaproteobacteria-2
CCAGGCCGCATAGACATCTGCATAGGCACCCATCCGCCCCTCCCGTATACGATTGCACACCGCACCGGCGTGCTAGGCAAACTCGTCTGTTCCGGCAAGCCCCTCCGCTGCGCCCAATTGACGCCCCGCCGGGCAAGTTCGGGCCCGTCTTTTCCACCTTGTAGCGCCAAACTGGCCCGTTGCGAAAGCGTGTCACGAAGCGCTGGCGCGCGGCGGCGAAGCGATCCTGCCGGGAAGGAGCAAAAGCGACACCGAGGTCGAAAATCCGCGCGCGGACTGCAACGGTTGCGCGAAACTGTCCGCAGGGTCGGCATGGTGCCGCCCCGTTCGAGCACAAGGACATCGCCATGGGCGACAAGAAAGCTGCCCCCGCGAAACCCGGCACCAAGAAGAAGTAATCCGGGCCACAAGGGTGCCGTCGCGCGCGTTGCCGCGGCGGCACCTTCTGGCGGTCGGCTCACCGGGTTCAGGCGACACGCAAGACCGCCGACATGCCGCTCGCCTGATGTTCCAGCACATGGCAGTGCAGCATCCAGTCGCCGGGATTGTCGGCGGCGAAGCCCACCTCCACACGCTCGCGCGGGGACATCAGCACGGTATCCTGCCACTCGCGCCGGAGTGTCGGCTGCCCGTCGCGGCTGAGCACGCGGAAGGAGTGGCCGTGCAGGTGGATGGGGTGGTGCCAGGCGGTGCGGTTCTCCAGCGCCAGCACCACGCTCTCGCCCCGCGCCACGCTCATGAGTGGTGCCAGCACATGCCCCGTCGCCGCCGCGCCGTTGACGAACCACAGCCGCCCCTCGCGCATCTCGGCCATCATCGCGTCAGTCCGATCGCCCATCATCGCCTGACCCATCATGCCGCCATGGAACACGATCTCCTGGCGCCTGGCGCGGGCGGGGTCGGGCTCGGCCAGCGGGTTGGGCGGCAACTCCATGGGCCAGTTCGGGGTGCGGTCGCGCAGTGGCTCGCCCTCCGGTGCCAGATCGACGAAGTGGTATTCCTGCCGAGCGTAGAAGACATCGCTCACCGCCACCGGCCCGGCCATCCGCGCGGGGACATCCAGCATCAGGTCCGCGCGCATTCCCGGGCCCAGAACCACCACGCCGCTATCGGGCGCATGGGGTGCCACCGGCTGGCCGTCGAGCGCCACGACCACCGGCGCGAGTTCGCCGAAGTCGAGCCCGAAGACTCGTGCGTTGGCGGCGTTGATCAGCCGCAGCCGCAGCCGCTCGCCCGGGCGCAGCGCTACCCGGCCCGGCAGGCGGCCGTTGAGGGTGACGGTGTTGCCCAGACGCCCCGCATGCGAGGCGTCGTGGAAATTGCCGAAATCCTCCACAAGTGCCGCATCGCGGGTGAGCCGCCAGTCGTCCAGCAGCCAGACGAGATCGCGGTCCGCCCGGGGCGGGTTCTCCTCCTCGACGATCAGCGCACCGGAGAGACCGCGACCGAGCTGAACGGAGGAATTGGCATGCGGGTGATACCAGAAGGTGCCGGCATCGGGCAGATCGAAGGCATAGAGAAAGGCTTCGCCCGTCGCGATGGGCGGCTGGGTCAGGTGCGGCACGCCGTCCATCGCGTTGGGCATGCGGATGCCGTGCCAGTGCACCGTCGTCTCCTCTGGCAGGCCGTTCTCCACCCGCACCACCAGCCGCTCGCCCTGGCGCGCGCGGATCACCGGCCCCGGCACCTGACCGTCATAGGCCCAGACTTCCGTCTCGCCCCAGCCGGCGCCCACCAGCGGCACGCGCGCCGGGGCGGGGCGCAGGCTCCACGCGGTTTCCTCCGCTGCCGCGCGACCGAGCGGTGCCAGCCCGGCGAGTCCCAGCGCCGCCGCGCCCCGCAACAGGTTGCGGCGCGACAGGCGCTCCATCCGAATCGGCGGAGTGCTCATGGTTTTCCCCTCAGGTGATGGCCTCGATCTCTTCCTTGCTCAGGCCGCCGGGCACGATGGTGATCGGGATGGGCAGCGCGCCCGAAGCGCGCGTGAGCTGTGTCACGAGCGGCCCCGGCCCCTCGCGCGCCTCGCCCGCACCCAGCACCAGAACGCCGATGTCTCGGTCCGCCTCGATCTGCGCGAGGATCTCGGCTACCGCCTCGCCCTCGCGGATCACCAGATCCGGGTCGATCCCTTGCCGATCGCGCATCCATTTGGCAAAGACCTCGAAATGCGCCTCGATATGATGTCGGCAACGCCGATCCAGTGCTGGAACTCCTCGGGCGGGATCACGGCGAGGATCTGCACCCCGCCACCGGTGTGTGCGGCGCGCATGGCGGCGAAGTGCATCGCGTTCAGGCATTCGCGGCTGTCGTCGAGCACGACGAGGAACTTGCGCATTCACGGGGCCCTCCGGCGCGCGATCATCGCGCGATGCCAGCGCCCTGTCCAGCGTCAGCCGTTGGCGGAACGCGCCCAATCCCAGTAAAGCTCGCGCACCCGGCGCGTAATGGGCCCGATTTCATACTCCACGTCGTCGAAGCGACTGACGGGCGTCACCTTCATCAGGTTGCCCGACAGGAACACCTCGTCGGCGGCGCGGAAGTCATCGAAGGTGAGCACCGTCTCGTGCACGGCCATGCCCTCGGCGGCAAGGTTCGAGATATGCCGCGACCGGGTGATGCCCGCGAGGAAGGTGCCGTTCGGAATGGGCGTGAAGATCTCGCCATCCCTGACCATGAAAACATTTGCCGTCGCCGTCTCGGCCACGTTGCCCATGGCATCGGCCACCAGCGCGTTGCCGAAACCCCTGGCCATGGCTTCCGCCAGCATGCGCGCGTTGTTGGGGTAGAGGCAGCCCGCCTTGGCGTTG
>PHEG01000337.1 GCA_002842835.1 Alphaproteobacteria bacterium HGW-Alphaproteobacteria-2
CACATCATGCCATGCGTCGTCAGCACCCCCTTGGGCGAGGAGGTGGAGCCCGAGGTGAAGAGGATCTTGCCCAGCGTGTCGGGCCCCACCTGCGCCTTCGCCCGCGCCACGCCCCCGGCATCGGAAGCGGCCAGCAGATCCGCCAGCGGCGTCACCTTGCGCGGTGCGCCTTCCGTCCGCGCCGCCACCACCTCCACGTCGGCCAGATCGGGCAGCGCCAGCGCGCCCGCGAAGGCGGCGGCGTCCTGCACGAAGACGAGCCCGGGCCGCACCCGGCCCAGGATGTCACACAACCGGTCGTGCGCTTCGGGGATCAGCGAATACTGCTCGGCCAGCGGCACCACGGGCACGCCCACATACTGCGCGGCAAGTGCGACGGTGGCATGATCGACCGAGGGGCCGGAGAGCACCGCCACCGGCCGGTCTGGCCCCAGCCCGCGTGCCAGAAACGCCGCCGCCACCGCCTGCACACGCGCCAGCATCCCTGCATAGCTCAGCTCGCGCCAGCCTTCGCCCGCGCGCTCGGCGATGAACACCCGGTCGGGCGCCTCAGCCGCCCAGCGGTCGAGCCAGTCGCCAATCCGGCGCGCTGCGGGCAGCGGCGCGAGCATCGAGGTCAGGATCAGGCTGCCGTCAACACGTTCCTCCAGGTGCACGGAATGGGGAACCGGCGTCACGTTCATCTCGCTGCATTCAGCGGAATGTCGGCGCGCGCTTCTGCAAGAAGGCTTCCAGGCCCTCCACCGCGTCCGGGCTCGTCTGGGTCAGTGCGGCCACGAGGCTCTCGGCGAAGAGCCCCTGCTCGCGCGGCATGTCCCCGATGCGCGCCAGCGCCTGAATCATCATGTGGTTCGAGAGCGGCGCGTTGCCCGCGATGTTCTCCGCGATCTCGCGCGCCCGCCCCAGAGCCTCGCCCGCGCCGACAACGTAATGCGCGAGCCCCAGCGCCAGCCCCTCCTCGGCACCGTATTTGCGCCCCGTGAGCATCATCTCGGTCATCCGATCGGGCCCGATGATGCGCCCCACCCGCACCGAGGCACCGCCGCCGACGAAGATGCCGCGCCGCCCCTCGGGCAACTGGAACACCGTCGAGGGCTCGGCTATGCGCACATGGGTGGCGGCGGCCAGCTCCAGCCCGCCGCCGATCACCGCGCCGAACATGGCCGAGACGACGGGCAGCCCGCCGAACTGGATCATGTCCATCACCCGGTGCCAATTGCGCGAATGGTGCATGGTGCCCTCGGCATCGCGCGCCACATGCTCCGAGAGATCGAGACCGGAACAGTAGTGCCCGGCCGTGCCGGTCAGCACCACCACACGGGTGCCAGCGGGCGGCGCGGCAAAGAACCCCTCGATCGCCGCCAGCAGATCGTCGTTCATGGCGTTGCGCTTGTCGGGGCGGTTCATCACCAGCGTGGTGACGCCGCCCGCCTGCGTCACTCTCAACAACTCGGCGCTCATGCCTCGGTCCTTCCTTCCTGTGCCTCGATGCGTTGCAGAAGCTCGACGAGTTGGCGGCGCTCCGCTGCCGAGAGCCCTGCCGTCATGCGCTCCTCATGCGCGACGAGCCCCGCGAGCGCCGCATCGCGAAGCCGCCGCCCGGCGGGCGTGGCACGCAGCACATAGACGCGCCGGTCCTGCGTCGAGCGGCTACGCGCGATCAGCCCGCGACTTTCCAGTTCGTCGATCACCACGACGATGTTCGAGCGCTCCATGCGCAGCGCCGCGGCAAGACGCGACTGGATGATGCCGGGGTTGTCCACGATCATGGTGAGCGCCGAGAACGAAACGGTGCGCAGCCCCAGGTCCGCCAGAACCGGCATGCGCGCGGCGCGCAGCGCCAGCCAGGCGCGGCGGATGTTGTAGCCCACGAAGCGGCGCAGGCTGGAATCGTCGAGTACGGGGCTCTCTGCTGGACCGCCCTGCGGATGCATGTCGTCAGGCATCTCCCGCCTCCCCTACTGGGCCTGGTGACCAGGATCGAGCCAGTCCCGCACAGCCGCGCCGGGTGCAGGATACAGGAACCACCGCTATATACAATATCCGCTATTTGAAATAGCAATCTTGGGCCGACGTCAGCCGCCCCGCCGCCCCTCGCGCAGCCAGGCGGCCAGCATCAGCCCGGCCAGCAGCAGCAACGCCGCCCAGGCGGGCATCAGCGGGTGGATGCGGATATCGGTGGTCAGATAGGCCGCGCGCGGGGTGAGGCCGATCCAGCCACGGCCGGCCGCAAGCCGCCCCTCGGCCACGCGGCGCAACTGGGGAAAGCCGTCCTCCAGCCGCGGGATGCCGCCGCGCAGCGCCGTCACCGCGGGCTCCAACACCGTGCCGGTGGCAATGGTGGCGGCATATTCGCGCGGCGCGGCGGGGCCCGCGGCGACCACCGACGAGAGATCCGCGTCGGCCAACCGGTAGAGGCCTTGCTCGGGCAGCGTCAGCCGCGCGGTGAACCGCCCCGGTGCTTCCTCGGTCAGATCCACGCGCTGTGTCTCGCCCGAAGGTGCGGTGACCTCCACCGCATGCGGCCCGGGCGAGAGGCTGCGGCGGACGATCGTCAGCTCGTCGCCGCGCATCTCGCCGCGCAGCGCCTCCTCCTCCAGTTCAGGCTCCTTCATCATCCAGTGCGCCAAGCGGCGCAGGAGTTCGAGTTGCGGCCCGCCGCCCTCGTAGCCGCGATCCCAGAGCCAGGCGTGATCGGAGCCGAGCAGCGCCACGCGCCCCTCGCCCACCCGGTCGAGCAGGAGAAGC
>PHEG01000338.1 GCA_002842835.1 Alphaproteobacteria bacterium HGW-Alphaproteobacteria-2
CACCGGCGGCGTGGCGATGACCGAGAGCTCGCGCACGCCCGAGAGCGCCATCTGAAGGGTGCGCGGGATCGGTGTCGCGGTCAGTGTCAGCACATGCACATCGGTGCGCAGCGCCTTCAGCCGCTCCTTGTGGGCGACGCCGAAATGCTGCTCCTCGTCCACGATGAGAAGGCCGAGGTCGCGGAACTTCACCCCCTTGGCCAGCAGCGCGTGGGTGCCGATCACCACATCCGCGGTGCCGTCGGCAATCGCCGCGCGGGTATCGGCGGCATCCTTCGCGCTCACGAAACGCGAGAGTTGCCGAACCGTCACGGGGAAGCCGCGGAAGCGCTCGGCGAATTCCTTGTGGTGCTGGCGGGCGAGCAGCGTGGTGGGCGCGATCAGCGCCACCTGCCGGCCCGAGAGCGCGGCGGCAAAGGCGGCGCGGATCGCCACCTCGGTCTTGCCGAAGCCCACGTCGCCGCACACCAGCCGGTCCATCGGGGTGCCCGAGGCCATGTCGCCCAGCACCGCCTCGATAGCCGAGAGTTGATCCTCGGTCTCCTGCCAGGGGAAGCGGGCGCAGAAGGCCTCCCACATGTCGGCGGGGGGCTCGATGACCGGGGCGTGGCGCAGCAGGCGCTCGGCGGCGACGCGGATGAGCCGGTCGGCGATGTCGCGGATGCGCTCCTTCATGCGCGCCTTGCGCGCCTGCCACGCGCTGCCGCCCAGCCGGTCCAGCAGCCCTTCCTCCGCGCCAAAACGCGAGAGCAGTTCGATGTTCTCGACCGGTAGGTAGAGCCGGTCGCCGCCTGCGTATTCCAATGCCAGGCATTCGTGCGGGGCGCCCGCCGCGGTGATCGTCTCGAGCCCGAGGTAGCGGCCCACGCCATGGTCGACATGCACCACCAGGTCGCCTGGCGAGAGCGCCTGCGCCTCGGTGAGGAAGTTCTCCGCCCGACGCTTGCGGCGTGGCGCACGCAGGAGCCGGTCCCCGAGCACGTCCTGTTCGGAGATGACAGTCAGCCCGCCCGCCTCGAAGCCTTCGTCGAGCGGCCAGACCGCCAGGTAGAGCCCGCCGGTTCCCGGGGTCAGGTCGCGCGCGTCACGGATCGACTTCGCATCCCGAACACCCTGATCGTGCAGCAGGCCCTCGAGCCGCTCGCGCGCGCCCTCCGACCACGAGGCGACCACCACGTTCCCCGTGCGGCGGCGCTCGGCGATATGCTGGGCCAGCGCGGCGAAGAGGTTCACCCCCTCCTGCTGGCGTTCGGGGGCGAAGTTGCGCCCCACGCGCCCTCCCGCGTCGATCACCCCAGGGCCCGTGGCCTGCCGATGGACGCGGAAGGCGAGCACCCGGCGGCCCGCCAGCCCCGCGGCCCAGGCGGTCTCGTCGAGGTAGAGCAGCCCCGGCGGGCAGGGCTTGTAGACCGTGCCGAGCGCACTTTTCTGCCCCATCGCCTCGCGCCGGGCGTCGTATTGCTCGGTGATCGTCTCCCAGCGGGCGGCGCGCGCGGGGTCCGTCTGGTCGTCGAGCGTGACGGCGGCGCCCGGCAGGTAGTCGAAGAGCGTCTCCAGCCGTTCGTGAAAGTAGGGCAGCCAGTGCTCCATGCCAGCGTGCTTTCGGCCGACGCTCACCGCCTCGTAGAGCGCATCGTCGCTGCCCGCGGCGCCGAACTCGGCGCGGTAGGCCTGCCGGAAGCGGACGATGGCGGGCTCGTCGAGGATCACCTCGGAGACCGGGGCAAGCTCCACCCGGTCGAGGCGCTCGGTGGTGCGCTGCGTGGCCGGGTCGAAGCGGCGCGCGCCGTCAAGCACGTCGCCGAAGAGATCGAGGCGCACCGGCGCCTCGGCTCCCGGCGGCCAGACATCGACGATACCGCCGCGGACGGCATAGTCACCCGGCTCGGTCACCGTGGGCGCGGGCGTGAACCCCATCCGCACGAGGAAGCCGCGCAACGCGGCCTCGTCGAGGCGCTCTCCTACCCGGGCGGTGAAGCTCGCCCCGGCCAGCACATCACGAGCGGGCAGGCGCTGGGTGGCGGCGTTGAGCGTGGTCAGCACCACCACGGGCCCGGACAGCCCGGCGGCGAGGGTGGCGAGCGTGGCCATGCGCGCGGCCGAGACCTCGGCGGCAGGCGAGATGCGGTCGTAGGGCAGACAGTCCCAGGCGGGAAAGCCCAGCACC
>PHEG01000339.1 GCA_002842835.1 Alphaproteobacteria bacterium HGW-Alphaproteobacteria-2
TCTGCATCATCGGCGGGGGCTCCGGGGGGCTGAGCGTGGCAGCAGGCGCGGCGCAGATGGGCGCGCGGGTGGTGCTGCTCGAAGGCCACAAGATGGGTGGGGACTGCCTCAACTACGGCTGCGTGCCCTCGAAGGCGCTGATCGCGGCAGGCAAGCACGCCCATGCGATGACCACCGGCGCGCCCTTCGGCGTGACCCCGGTCGCCCCGCAGACCGATTACGCGGCGGCCAAGGACCACGTAGCGGCCACCATCGCCGGGATCGCTCCGCATGACAGCGTCGAGCGCTTCGAGGGGCTGGGCGTGCGGGTGATCACCGAATATGGCCGCTTCATCTCGAAGACCGAGGTGCAGGCGGGCGAGCATGTGATCCGCGCCCGGCGCTTCGTGGTAGCCACCGGCTCCTCGCCCTTCGTGCCGCCCATCCCGGGGCTCGACGGAGTGCCCTATGAGACGAACGAGACGATCTTCGATCTGCGCGAGCGCCCGGAGCATCTGATCGTCATTGGCGGCGGGCCGATCGGCATGGAACTCGCGCAGGCGCACCGCAGGCTGGGCAGCAGCGTGACGGTGCTGGAGGGGCTCAAGGCCTTCGGCAAGGACGACCCGGAACTGGCCGCGATCGCGCTGGAGCGCATCCGCGCCGAGGGCGTGGCGGTGGTCGAGGGCGCCATGGCGGCCGAGATCTCGGGCACCGCCGGGGCGATCACGGTGAAGACCAAGGACGGTGCCGAGTTTTCCGGAAGCCATCTGCTGATCGCCGTGGGTCGCAAGGTCAATCTCGACCGGCTCGATCTCGACGCGGGCGGCATCGCCTACGAGCGCGGCGGCGTCAAGGTTGATGCCGGGCTGCGCTCCGTCACCAACCGGCGGGTCTATGCCATCGGCGACGTGGCGGGCGGGCTGCAGTTCACCCATGTCGCGGGCTATCACGCGGGGATCGTGGTGCGCTCGGCGCTCTTCGGGCTGCCCGCGAAGGCGAAGACGGCGCATCTGCCCTGGGCCACCTACACCGATCCGGAAATGGCGCAGGTGGGCCTGACCGAGGAGCAGGCACGCAAGGCGCATGGCGCGGCGCTGGAGGTGGTGCGCGCGGAGTATGCCGACAACGACCGCGCCCGCGCCGAACGTCTGACCACGGGCATCGTGAAGGTGATGGTTGTGCGCGGCCGCCCGGTCGGCGCCTCGATCGTCGGCGCACAGGCGGGGGAACTCATCCATGTCTGGGCGCTCGCCATCGCCAACGGGCTGAAGATGGGTGCGGTGGCCAACATGGTCGCGCCCTACCCCACGCTCGGAGAAGTGAACAAACGTGCGGTCTCCGCCTATTTCTCCCCCAGGCTCTTTGAGAACCCATGGGTGAAGCGTATCGTCCGGCTGGTGCAGCGGTTCTGAGGCCGAGGCAGCGAGCCGTCGGAAACAGGTAGAGGAGGCCCTTGTTGCGTTTGCTCAACTCGCTTTCCGGGCGTTTCCTGCTGCTGACGGTCGTATTCGTGATGATCGCCGAGATCACGATCTTCGTGCCCTCGGTGGCGCGGTTCCGCGAGGATTATCTGCTGGCGCGTCTTGAACGCGCGCAGATCGCCTCGCTGGCGCTGCTCGCCAGCGAGAATCAGAAGGTTGCGCCGGGACTCGCCGAGGAATTGTTGACGAACGCGGGCGTCTTCAACGTCGTGCTGCGCCGCAACGACACGCGCGAGTTGATCCTCTCCTCGCCGTTGCCTGCGCCGGTGGCGGAGAGCTACGACCTGCGCGGCGCCTCCGCCTGGGCTCTGATCCGCGACGCGCTGGCCCAGCTTGCCGACCGCGAGCCCGGCGTGATCCGCGTCATCGGCGATCCGTTGCGCAATGCGGGACTGCTGATCGAGGTGACCATGCCGAGCGAACCGCTGCGCGCGGCGATGATCGACTACGGGCTGCGCATCCTGTGGCTATCACTGTTCATCTCGGTGGTCACGGCGGGGCTTCTGTTTCTCGCCGTGCGCCGTTTCATGGTGGCACCCATCACGCGCGTGGTGGCGCATATCAAGGCCTACGAGGCCGCCCCGGAGGACGCGCGCCAGGTGATCCGCCCGGCCGCCGGGGTGACGGAACTGCGCGAGGCCGAAACGGCGCTGCGCTCGATGCAGCTTCAGCTCACCCAGCTTTTGCGCCAGAAG
>PHEG01000340.1 GCA_002842835.1 Alphaproteobacteria bacterium HGW-Alphaproteobacteria-2
GCCATACCACACCGGCGCCCAGACGCCGTCCTCCGGCCTGCCGCCCGCGGGCCAGCGGAGCATGCGCTCCGCCCCGTCGAGGCCCAGCGCCGCGCAGAGAGCACGCATCATGCCGGGCGGGTCGGCGCGGATGTCAGCGCTGTCGATCACGATGGGCGGGCGGCCCGACCAGGCGGCCACCTCGTCGAAAAGCGCCTCCTGCTGGAGAAAACCGATGTCCTCGAGCGTCGGCTGTTCACGCTTGGCGGCGTAGCTGGCCACCACGCGTACCGGGTGGCGGATAAGGAACACGTTCTCGCAGGCGCGCATCCAGTCGCGCGGGAAGCCGGGCAGCATGTGCAGCGTCATGTGCTTCTGGTAGAAATGCGCCTTGCCACCGGGCGGCAGCCCGGCCAGATGCGCGGCAATCTGCCCTGTGTCGGCGGGCTGCGCGGCGATCACCTCGTCGCGCATCGGGTGGTCGAGCCCGGTGGCGGCGAGATACGGGCCGTAGAAAGGCTCGTCGATCACCGCGCAGTCGCCGCGCGCGGCGAAGGCATACATCAGCGCCGTCGAGAGGTTTCGCGGCCCGGACCACATGGCGATATGCATCGGCGCCTCCTTCGGCGGCAGAGGATAAGCCACGGCCCCCGCCGGAGCGAGCGGCTACATCGCGCCTCGCGGCGCAGCGCCTTCAGCGCCTCGGCGGCAGACAGGCCGCCCGCCAGCCGCTTCGCCAGCAGACCGGCGAAATGCGCCGCCGCGGTGCTGGCGCCGCGCGCGTGCTCGTGCCCGGCCGCCACAGGGCAGGCGCCGAAATCAACCTGCGGCAGGGCCAGGTGCGACCACTCGTCCGGGGCAACGCAACGCGCATCGCCCTGCACCGCCAGCACGCCCGTGAAGGCTGCGGGCCATACCGTCCCGCCGCGCGCCGGGGCGGCAGCGACGATGCAGGCCCCCGCAGCGCCCAATGCCGCGCAGGCTGCCTCCATCGCCGCGTCCGCCCGCGCCATGCCAAATGCCGCAAGCACCAGCACCGGGCGAAGCGCCGCGGATCGTTGCAGCGCGCGGGTGACCGTCGCAGCATCGGTGGCGAGCCCGTCGCCAAAGATCGCGAGATTGACGATGAGCGCCTCCGGGCAGCCCGCGCGCAGCGCCGCCGCCATCGCCAGGGCATGGGCCGCGGCCACGTCTCCCTCGCCCGGGCGAAGCGCCTCGCAGGCCACCAGCCCCGGCGTGCCGGGCGGCAGCATCCCGTCGATCAGAACCACGCGGGTCATGGCGCGCCGATCTCCAGCACGTCGTCGAAGGGGCCGTGCGCGACCTCGTTTCCGTGCGTGGCGACAAGCCGCGTCACACCGGGCAGGAGCGCGTCGAGCGCGGCCATGATGCGCGCCACCGTGCCTGCGTCCACCTCCGAGAGCGCCTCGTCAAGGACAAGAACCCGGCAGGGCGACAGCAGCGCGCGGGCGAGGCAGAGCCGCTGGCGCTCGCCGCCCGAGAGCGTGAGCCCGTCCTCGCCCAGCATGGCATCGAGCCCGCCGTGCTGCGCGAAGCGGGCCGTGAGTCCCACAGCTTCCAGCACCCCGGCCATCTCGGTCTCCGTCGCCTGCAGCGCGGAAAGGACGAGGTTTTCGGCCACTGTGCCGCGGATCAGGAACGGGCGTTGAGGCACATAGGCCACGGCGCTGCGCAGGTCGTGGCGGGAGAGCGCGCGCAGGTCCGCCCCGTCGAGCAGGATGCGCCCCGCCTCCGGGTCGGCATGGCGCTGGAAGAGCCCCAGAAGCGTGGTCTTGCCCGCCCCGCTCGGCCCCGCCACCCGCAGCCGCGTGCCCGGCGGGATGTCCCGGGTCAGCCCCTCGGCCACCAGCCGCCCGCCTGCGTTGATACGCAGCCCCTCGAGACGCAGCGCGCCGGGACCCGCGGGCAGCGGCAGGGGACGGGCGGGCCAGCGCGGGCCGTCCGCCTCCTCTGCCATCACCTCGTCGAGCCGCTCCAGCGCCGCGGAAAGCCGCGCGCGCGCGTGCCAGAGCCCGATGAGCGACTGCACCGGGCCCACCAGAAACCCCAGATAAGCGAGGAAGGCGATGAGCGCGCCCAGTGTCATCTGCCCATCGATCACCATCAGCCCGCCCGCGATGAACACCGCCGAGCGCCCCACCGCAGAGAGCACTGCTGGCACCGCGCGTGTCACCTCGCCCCAGAGCTGCGCGCGGATGAGCGCGAGGTTGAGCCCCGCCTGCGCCCGGCCGATGCCGCCCGCCACCGCCGCCTCGCCACGCGCCGCCTGGATCTGCGGCAGACCGTTCAGCATCTCGGCCAGCCGTGCCGCGAGCCCACCCTTCGCCGCCCGGCTCTCGCGTGCCAGCCGCTCGGTGCGCGGCCGCGCGAGGGCGAAGAAGGCCAGTTCCAGAGGTGCCAGCGCCGCGGCGATCAGCGCCAGCCAGGGGTTGAGCCACAGCAGAAGCGCCACCCCCCCGACGAGGCGCAGCGCGGACCCGCTACCGGTGAGCAGGGCATTGAAGGCAAATTGCTGCACCTCGCCCGCGTCGCCGTCGAGCCGCGCCATCAGTTCGCCTGTCTGCTGATGCGCGCGCCAGGCAGGCGAGCGGCCCAGAACGGTGCGGGCGAGAGCCGCGCGCAGATCGGCCAGCATGGCCACCGAGGCGCGCATGTGCAGCACCGAT
>PHEG01000341.1 GCA_002842835.1 Alphaproteobacteria bacterium HGW-Alphaproteobacteria-2
CCGCGCGGTGCGCACCGTCGAGGGGATCGCGGGCCCGGGAGGCGCGCTGCACCCTGTGCAACAAGCGATGATCGACCATCACGGCAGCCAGTGCGGCTTTTGTACGCCGGGCATCGTGGTGTCGCTGGCCGTGGCGCACATGATCGGGCGGCGCGACCATGACAATGTGCTGGCAGGCAACCTCTGCCGCTGCACGGGCTATGCGCCGATCGTGCGCGCCGCCGAAGCCGCGGCGGGCGCGCCCGTGCCGGAGTGGCTGTCTCGCGACGCCGACTCTCTGGCGGGGCTGGCCGAGGCGGGCGCGGGCGGTGACGGCTGGGTGATGCCGCGCAGCGCGGATGAACTCGCTGCCTGGTATCTCGACCATCCCGATGCCGTGCTCGTGGGCGGTGCGACCGATGTGGGGCTCTGGGTGACCAAGGCGCTGCGTGATCTGCCGCAAGTCTGTTTTCTGTCTGGTGTCGCGGATCTGGCGCAGATCGACGAGGGCGCGGGCGAGATCCGCATCGGTGCGGGCGTCACGCTTGACCGGCTGCGTGCGTTGATGGCGCGCCACCACCCCGATTTCGCCGAGCTCATCCGCCGCTACGGCTCGGAACAGGTGCGCGCCGCGGCGACCATAGGCGGCAACATCGCCAACGGCTCGCCCATCGGCGACGGCCCGCCGGCGCTGATTGCACTCGGTGCCACGCTGCATCTGCGCCGGGGCGACGCGCGCCGCAGCCTGGCGCTGGAGGATTTCTTCATCGCCTACGGCAGGCAGGATCGCCAGCCGGGGGAATTCGTGGAAGCGGTGAGCATCCCGCATCAGGCCGATCGGCTGCGCTGCTACAAGCTGTCGAAACGCTTCGATCAGGACATCTCGGCGGTCTGCGGTTGCTTCAATATCCGTGTGGAAGGCGGAGCCGTGCAAGAGGCGCGCATCGCCTTCGGCGGCATGGCGGCAACGCCGAAACGTGCCCGCGCCGTCGAGGCGGCTCTTGCGGGCCAGCCATGGACCGCCGAAACCGTGGCGCAGGCGCTGCCCGCCTTCGCCGAGGATTTCCAGCCGATCGACGACATGCGCGCCTCGGCCGACTACCGGCTGGCTGCCGCCCAGGGCCTGCTGGAGCGCTACTTCGCAGAGGATTCCGAGATCGCCGCGCGGGTGCTGGAGGTGGCGCCATGAGCATCGCCAGACCCTTGCCGCATGACGCGGCGCCGCTTCATGTCACCGGGCAGGCGCGCTATGTCGATGACGTGCCGCTGCCCGCGGGCGCGCTGCATCTGGCCTTCGGGATGGCGACCATCGCGCGCGGGCAAATCACCGGCATGGACCTCTCGTCCGTGCGTGCCGCCCCCGGCGTCGTGGCGGTCTGGTCGGGCGCGGATTTTGACCCGGTCCCCGATTGCTCGCCCTCGGCGCATGACGAGCCGCTGCTTTCTGATGGCAGCATCCATTTCCACGGTCAGCCTGTCTTTCTCGTCGCCGCCGAGAGCCATCTCGCGGCGCGCCGCGCGGCGCGGCAGGCGCGGATCGACTATGCCGAGGATTTCTACCTGGAAGGACAGGTCGCCGCCGCGCTGCCGCAGGAAGGCGGCGACATGGTAGTGCTCTCGTCAAGCCAGCACCCGACCGAAATACAGCACAAGGTGGCCCATGCACTGGGCGTGCCGATGCATGCCGTTCGCGTCGAGGTGCGGCGCATGGGCGGCGGCTTCGGCGGCAAGGAGAGCCAGGGCAACTGGCTCGCCATCGCCTGCGCCGTGGCGGCGCGTGCAACCGGGCGGCCCTGCAAGATGCGCTACGACCGCGACGACGACATGACGCTGACCGGCAAGCGGCACGATTTCCGCATCGACTACGAGGCGGGCTTCGACGCGGCGGGCCGCATCCTCGGTGTGAGCTTCGTGCAATATACCCGCGGTGGCTGGTCGCGCGACCTGACCACGCCGGTGGCCGACCGTGCCATGCTGCACGCCGACAACGCCTATCATCTGCCTGCGGCACGCATCGAGAGCCACCGGCTGCGCACCAACATGGCCTCGGCCACCGCCTTTCGCGGCTTCGGCGGGCCGCAGGGGATGCTCGGCATCGAGCGGGTGATGGACCATATCGCCCACGATCTCGGCCGCGACCCGCTGGAGGTGCGGCGCGCGAATTTCTACGCCGCCGCACCCGCCGCGCCGCAGACCACGCCTTACGGGCAGGAAGTCGAGGATTTCGTGCTGCACGAGATGCTGGCGGCGCTGGAGGAAAGCTCCGATTACGCCGCGCGCCGGACCGCGATCGCGGAATGGAATGCAGAGAGTCCGATCCTGAAGCGCGGGCTGGCGTTGACGCCGGTGAAGTTCGGCATCTCCTTCACGCTGACGCATCTCAACCAGGCGGGCGCCTTGGTGCATCTCTACCAGGATGGCTCGATCCACCTCAACCACGGCGGCACCGAGATGGGGCAGGGGCTGTTCCAGAAGGTGGCGCAGGTGGCCGCGCAGGTCTTCGGCCAGCCGGTCGAGCGGGTGAAGATCACGGCGACGGACACCGGCAAGGTGCCCAATACCTCCGCCACCGCCGCCTCGTCGGGGTCGGACCTGAACGGCATGGCGGTCAAGGTCGCCTGCGAGACGATCACCGGGCGGATCGCCGCCTTTCTTGCCACCGAACACCAGACGGAACCCGCGCGCATTGCCTTCCGCGACGGCGCGGTCTTCGTAGGCGACGAACGGCTGGAGTTCGCCGATGTGGCGCGCCGCGCCTGGGAAGGGCGGGTGTCACTCTCGGCGACGGGCTTCTACGCCACGCCGGGCATCACCTGGGACCGGGCCCGCGGGCAGGGGCGGCCGTTCTATTACTTCGCCTATGGCGTCGCGGCCACCGAGGTGGTGATCGACAAACTCACCGGCGAGAACCGCATCCTGCGCGCCGACATCCTGCACGATGCGGGGGCCTCGCTGAACCCGGCCATTGACCTCGGGCAGGTCGAAGGCGGCTATGTGCAGGGTGCGGGGTGGCTGACCACCGAGGAGCTTGTCTGGGACAACAAGGGCCGACTCGCCACGCATGCGCCCTCGACCTACAAGATACCCGCCTGTTCCGACCGGCCGCCGGTCTTCAATGCGGCGCTGTGGGACAAGGGGCGCAACCGCGAGGACACGATCTACCGCTCGAAGGCGGTGGGCGAGCCGCCCTTCATGCTGGGCATCTCTGCGCTGATGGCGCTGTCGGACGCGGTGGGGGCCTGCGGCGACGGCGCGGTCTACCCGGCGCTCGATGCGCCGGCCACGGCCGAGCGCGTGCTCTGGGCGGTATGCCGCCAACGGGAGGGCCGGACATGAGCTTCGATCTCGAAGGGTTGTGCGAAGCGCTGGCCACGCATGGCCGGGTGGCGCGCGTCGTGGTGGCCGAGGTGGCGGGGTCGGCGCCGCGCGAGCCGGGTGCGGCGATGCTCGTCTGGAAGGACGGGCAGGCGGGCACCATCGGCGGCTCGGGCAGTGCTGTGGCGGTGCGGTGGCGCTGGTGTTCGAGGTTTTCGTGGCGTTGCCCGAGGTACAGGCGGATGTGGTGGTGCGGCGCGTCTCCGGTCCGGAAGAGATGCCGCTGGCATTGCGGCGGCTCATTGCCCGGGCGCGGGATTCGGGCCTGCTCCCGGGTGCGCAGGTGCTTTCGGGCTGGCTGGTGGAGCCGGTGGCGCGGCCCCGCCGCGTGCTCTGGATCTGGGGGGCGGGGCATGTCGGGCGTGCGCTGGTTGGCGTCCTGGCGCCCCTGCCGGATATCGCCATCACCTGGGTCGATACCGCGCCGGGGCGCTTTCCCGAAGCTGTTCCTTGCGGTGTTGCCTGCCGGGTCGCCAGGGATCCGGCCCGGCTGGTGGACGAGGCACCAGTGTCGGCGGAGCACCTGATCCTGACCTATTCGCACGCGATCGACCTCGAGCTGTGCCATCGGCTGCTGCTGCGCGGTTTCGCCCGGGCCGGGCTGATCGGATCCGCCAGCAAATGGGCGCGCTTCCGGTCAAGACTTGCACAATTGGGACATTCATCGGAAGCAGTCGCGCGCATCGTCTGCCCCATCGGCAACCCGGGCTTGGGCAAGCACCCACAGGCCATCGCGCTCGGTGTCGCCACTGCCCTGCTGCAACAGGGACAGGAGAAGATGCCTTTGCGCGCACAGGGAGACGGCGCATGACGGAATTGCTGAGCGTGCAGGGCCTGACCAAGGCCTACCCGGGCGTGATCGCCAACAAGGACGTCTCATTCACCATCTCCGAGGGCGAGGTTCACGCGCTCCTTGGCGAGAACGGTGCGGGAAAATCAACCCTCGTCAAAACGATATATGGCCTTGTCCGGCCCGATGCAGGGCAGATGCGCTGGCGCGGTGCGGCTTACGCCCCGGCCAGCCCTCATGCCGCGCGGGCGGCGGGCGTGGCCATGGTGTTCCAGCATTTCTCGCTCTTCGAGGCGCTGGATGTGGCCGAGAATGTGGCGCTGGGTATGGAGAATCCGCCTGCTCAGCGCGTGCTTGCGGCGCGCATCCGCCAGGTGAGCGAGGCCTACGGCCTGCCGCTGGATCCCGACAGGCTGGTGGGAGACCTTTCGGCCGGCGAGCGGCAACGGGTGGAGATTATTCGCTGCCTCTTGCAGGATCCGAAACTTCTCATCATGGACGAACCTACCAGCGTTCTGACGCCGCAAGAAGTTGGCATTCTCTTCGAGACGCTGCGCAAGCTTTCTTCAGAGGGCACCGCCATCCTGTATATTTCCCATAAACTGGAGGAAATCCGCACGCTTTGCGATGCCGCCACGGTGCTGCGTCTCGGGCAGGTGGTGGCGACCTGCAATCCGCGCGATAAAACAGCAGCACAGCTTGCCGAGATGATGGTCGGGGCAGAACTCCGGCCACCGCAGCGTGCGGCGCGGGCGCCGGGCGAGGTACTGCTCGATGTCTCGGGGCTGTCGCTCGCCTCGGCCAATCCGTTCGGCACGGCACTGAAGAACGTTCACCTCGTGATCCGTGCGGGCGAGATTCTCGGCATCGGCGGCGTTGCCGGAAACGGGCAGGACGAGTTGCTCGCCGCGCTCTCCGGCGAGGCGCGCAGCACGGCTGCCGCGATCCGCTTCAGGGGACAGAAAATCGGCCATCTGGGCCCGGGCGCGCGCCGCCGCCTGGGTCTGCTGGCGGCACCTGAGGAGCGGCTGGGCCATGCCGCGGCGCCGGAGATGAGCCTGACGGAGAACGCCCTGCTGACCGGCGCCATCCGCGAGGGTCTCACGCAGCGCGGCTTCCTGCGCTGGGGCGCGGCGCGGCATTTCGCGGAGCGTGTGGTTTCGGGCTTCGACGTGCGCACGCCGGGCGTGGGCAATGCCGCGCGCTCTCTCTCGGGCGGGAACCTGCAGAAGTTCGTCATCGGCCGCGAGGTGCTCCAGCGCCC
>PHEG01000342.1:0-2329 GCA_002842835.1 Alphaproteobacteria bacterium HGW-Alphaproteobacteria-2
CCGGCTCACCGATCGACTGCGCGGCGATGATCCCCACCGCCTCGCCCACGTTGACCAGCGTGCCGCGCGCCAGATCGCGCCCATAGCAGAGCGCGCAGACGCCATCGTCTGACTCGCAGGTCAGCGGCGAACGGATGCGCGCCGAGATGACGCCGAGCGCGTCGATCTCGTCGGCGGTGCGCTCGTCGATCAGCTCGCCCACCCGCGCCAGCACCCGGTCGCTGCCCGGCTCAAGCACATCCTCGACCGGCACGCGCCCCAGCACGCGCTCTCCGAGACTCGAGACCATCTCGCCGTCGCGCAACGCCGCCACCGCGGTGATGCCGCGCTCGGTGCCGCAGTCGTGCAGGCGCACGATGCAGTCCTGCGACACATCGACCAGACGCCGCGTCAGATAGCCCGAGTTGGCGGTCTTCAGCGCCGTATCGGCCAGACCCTTGCGCGCCCCGTGGGTGGAGTTGAAATACTCCAGCACGGTGAGGCCTTCCTTGAAGTTGGAGATGATCGGCGTCTCGATGATCTCGCCCGAGGGCTTGGCCATCAACCCGCGCATGCCGCCCAACTGCTTCATCTGTGCGGGCGAGCCCCGCGCGCCCGAGTGCGACATCATGTAGACCGAGTTCGGCTCCAGTTCGGCGCCGTTCTCGTCCTTCCGCACGGCGGAGATCTCGGCCATCATGGCCGTCGCCACCTCGTCGGAGCATTGCGACCAGGCATCAACCACCTTGTTGTATTTCTCGCCCTGGGTGATCAGCCCGTCCATGTATTGCTGCTCGAACTCCTTCACCTGATCGCGGGTGCGGTTCACGATCTCCCACTTCGACTCGGGGATCAGCATATCGTCCTTGCCGAAGCTGATGCCGGCGCGGAATGCCTCGCGGAAACCGAGACCCATGATCTGGTCGCAGAAGATCACGCTCTCCTTCTGCCCGCAGTAGCGGTAGACGGTGTCGATGACCTCGCCCACCTCCTTCTTGCGCAGGAGCCGGTTGACCACGTCGAAGGGCGTCTTGGCGTTGAGCGGCAGCAGCGCACCCAGCCGCACCCGGCCCGGGGTCGTCTCGAAGCGGCGCATGACGATGTTGCCCTCGTCATCGACCTGACGCAGCCGACAAATGACGCGCGCATGCAGATGCACCTCGCCCGCGTCGAGCGCGTGCTCCACCTCTTCGGGTCCCGCGAAGGCCATGCCCTCGCCCTTCATGCCCTCGCGCAGCATCGTGATGTAGTAGAGCCCCAGGATCATGTCCTGACTCGGCACGATGATCGGCTTGCCGTTCGCAGGGCTGAGCACGTTGTTGGTGCTCATCATCAGCACCCGCGCCTCGAGCTGAGCCTCGAGCGAAAGCGGCACATGCACCGCCATCTGGTCGCCGTCGAAATCGGCGTTGAAGGCGGCGCAGACAAGCGGGTGAAGCTGGATCGCCTTGCCCTCGATCAGGATCGGCTCGAAGGCCTGGATACCGAGCCGGTGCAGCGTCGGCGCGCGGTTGAGCAGGACGGGATGCTCGCGGATCACCTCGTCGAGCAGATCCCATACCTCGGGGCGTTCCTTCTCGACCAGCTTCTTGGCCTGCTTGACGGTGCTGGAGAGCCCTTTCGCCTCGAGCCGCGAGTAGATGAAGGGCTTGAAGAGCTCCAGCGCCATCTTCTTGGGCAGTCCGCACTGGTGCAGCTTCAGCTCCGGTCCGGTCACGATCACCGAGCGGCCCGAGAAATCGACCCGCTTGCCCAGAAGGTTCTGGCGGAAGCGACCCTGCTTGCCCTTCAGCATGTCCGAGAGCGATTTCAGCGGCCGCTTGTTCGAGCCGGTGATCACCCGCCCGCGGCGTCCGTTGTCGAAGAGTGCATCGACCGATTCCTGCAGCATCCGCTTCTCGTTGCGGATGATGATGTCGGGCGCCCGCAGCTCGATGAGCCGCTTGAGCGGCACCAGCGGGCGCAGCTCGGGCGGAATAACCGGCAGCACGGTCAGCACCATCCACTCGGGCCGGTTGCCCGACTCGAGGAACTGCTCGACGACCTTCAGCCGCTTGATGATCTTCTTGGGCTTCAGCTCTCCGGTCGCCTCGGACAGCTCCTCGCGCAGCCGCACGGCCTCGGCCTCGAGGTCGATCTGGGCCAGCATGTCGCGAATGGCTTCCGCGCCGATCCCGGCGGTGAAGGCGTCACCGCCATACTGGTCCTCGGCATCCATGAACTCTTCCTCGGTCAGAAGCTGGCCGTAGGTGAGATCGGTGAGTCCCGGCTCGATGACGACATAGTTCTCGAAATAGAGGATGCGCTCCAGATCGCGCAGCGTCATGTCGAGCATGAGGCCGATGCGCGA
>PHEG01000342.1:2424-4555 GCA_002842835.1 Alphaproteobacteria bacterium HGW-Alphaproteobacteria-2
CTCGCCAGCGAGATCTTGATCTCGTCGAAGGATTTCGGCGCCGTCAGCGGGTTGAACGGGTTGTGATGGTGGTGGGTGAGTTCCTGGTTCATTTCGCATTCCAATCTGACGATTGTTTCACGTCATCTTCATGGCCTGAATTGCCAGAAACAGGCAGGTGACGGTCAGTATTATCCACAGACAGCCTATCTTCATCTGGGCCCACAAGAATGCGCGATTCATGTACTTCCAATTCCACCAAGGAATGAAGTTCTCGTGGATGCGGCCAGACGCCATCGGAACGCCGTGCTCGTGATAATTCCGAAAAGTCCTGTAGAGCACGTAGATGTTCCCAAAGAACCACGCCGTGAACAGGACTATCAGTGAGGTGACTTTCATGATGCTGGATCACTCGTCTTCCTCCGCGTCCAGGAGTTCCATGTTCAGCCCGAGGCCGCGGACTTCCTTCACGAGCACGTTGAAGCTCTCCGGCACGCCGGCCTCGAAATTGTCCTCGCCCTTGACGATGCTCTCGTAGACCTTGGTGCGGCCCGCCACGTCATCGGACTTGACGGTGAGCATTTCCTGAAGCGTGTAGGCGGCGCCGTAGGCTTCCAGAGCCCAGACCTCCATCTCGCCGAGCCGCTGGCCGCCGAACTGCGCCTTGCCACCCAGCGGCTGCTGGGTGACCAGGCTATAGGGGCCGGTGGAGCGGGCGTGGATCTTGTCGTCCACCAGGTGATGCAGCTTCAGGACGTATTTCATTCCCACTGTCACCGGGCGGGCAAAGCGCTCGCCTGTGCGCCCGTCATAGACGACCGACTGCCCCGAGACATCGAACCCCGCGCGCATCAGCGCGTCGTTCACATCTGCCTCCTTGGCGCCGTCGAAGACCGGTGTGGCGATCGGCACACCCTTGGTGACGCTCTCGGCCGCCTCGACGAAGCTCGCCTCGTCGCGCCCGGCCAGTGCGTCCTCGTATGCCTCGTCTCCATAGGCGAGCCGCATTGCCTCCTGCACCGGGGTCAGATCGCCCGAGCGGCGATACTGCTGCAACGCCTCGTCGATCTTCACGCCGAGACCGCGCGCCGCCCAGCCCATATGGGTCTCGAGGATCTGGCCCACGTTCATGCGGCTCGGCACGCCCAGCGGGTTCAGCACGACATCGACCGGCGTGCCGTCGGCAAGGAAGGGCATGTCCTCGCACGGGATGACCTTGGAGATCACGCCCTTGTTGCCGTGCCGGCCCGCCACCTTGTCGCCCGCCTGCAGCTTGCGCTTCACCGCGACGAAAACCTTGACCATCTTCATCACGCCGGGCGGCAGGTCGTCGCCGCGGCGCACCTTTTCCACCTTGTCCTCGAAACGCGCGACCAGGGCCTTCTTCTGCGCCTCGAACTGGGCGTGCAGCGCCTCGACCGCCTGCGCCTCGGCTTCCTCGCCCAGCGCAAGCTGCCACCACTGCCCGCGCGAGAGCGCATCGAGCAGTTCCTCGGTGATCGTGGAACCCGCCTTAACGCCTTTCGGCCCCTTGACTGCAGCCTTTCCGATGATCAGCGACTTCAGCCGCGCGTAGATGTTGCGCTCGAGGATCGCCAACTCGTCGTCGCGGTCGCGCGCCAGCCGTTCCACTTCCTCGCGCTCGATCTGCAAGGCGCGCTCGTCCTTGTCGACGCCGTGGCGGTTGAAGACGCGCACATCCACCACCGTGCCGAAATCACCCGGCGGCAGCCGCAGCGACGTGTCGCGCACGTCCGAGGCCTTCTCGCCGAAGATGGCGCGCAGGAGTTTCTCCTCCGGCGTCATCGGGCTCTCGCCCTTGGGGGTGATCTTGCCGACCAGGATGTCGCCCGCCTGCACTTCGGCGCCGATATAGACGATGCCCGCCTCGTCGAGGTTGCGCAGCGCTTCCTCGCCGACGTTCGGGATGTCGCGGGTGATCTCTTCCGGCCCCAGCTTGGTGTCGCGCGCCGCAACCTCGTATTCCTCGATGTGGATCGAGGTGAAAACGTCATCCTGCAGGATGCGCTCCGAGATCAGGATCGAGTCCTCGAAGTTGTAGCCGTTCCAGGGCATGAAGGCGACGAGCACGTTCTTGCCCAGCGCCAGCTCGCCCATGTCGGTGGCCGGGCCGTCGGCGATCACCTCGCCC
>PHEG01000343.1 GCA_002842835.1 Alphaproteobacteria bacterium HGW-Alphaproteobacteria-2
AAGCTGCTCAACCCCATCATGCTGGCGGGCATGCTTCTCGTGGCGATCACCTATCTCTTCATGCGCCGCCAGTTGCGACCGATCCGGCGGCTGGCGAAGGCGGCAGATGCATTCGGCAGGGGCCAGTCGCTGCCCTACCGCCCGCAGGGTGCGGCCGAGGTGCGAGCCGCGGGCAGCGCCTTTCTTGCCATGCGAAACCGTATCGAGCGGCATATCGAGCAGCGCACGCTGATGCTCTCGGGCGTGAGCCACGACCTGCGCACGCCGCTCACCCGGATGCGTCTGCAACTGACGATGCTCGAGCCCGCGCCGGAGATAGAGGCGATGCAGCGCGATCTCGACGAGATGGAAGCGATGCTCGACGCCTTTCTCGATTTCGCGCGCACCGACATGACCGAGGCGCTGGCCAGAACGGATGTGGTGGCGCTGGCGGAGGCAGTGGTCGCGGACGCCGCGCGCGCAGGCCAGGCGGTAGATTTCCGCAGCGAGCAAACGCCCGGCGCATCGCCTGTTGCACCGGTGCGGGCGCTGGCGTTGCGCCGGGCGCTCGCCAATCTGGTCGCCAACGCGAGGCGCTACGCCTCGCGCTGCCGGGTGAGCGTTGCTCTCGCCCCCTCCAGCCTGCGCTTCATCGTCGAGGACGACGGGCCGGGCATCCCTCCCGAACGGCGCGAGGAGGCGATGCGCCCCTTCACTCGGCTCGAGGCTGCGCGCAACCAGGACCGGGGCGGCGGCGTGGGCCTCGGGCTGGCCATCGCCATGGATGTGGCACGCAGCCATGGCGGCACGCTGCGGCTGGGCGAGAGCGATGATCTGGGCGGGCTCCGGGCCGAGATCGTGCTGGCGCGCTGAGCCTCAGCGGAACGGATCGTTTGCGAGTGCTGCGCAGGCCGCAGAATATTCGGCGCGCATCCGCGCGATCAGGTCTGCCGCGGGCAGTTCCTCGTCGATACCGCCCACGCCCTGCCCTGCGGACCAGAAATTCTTCCAGGCCTTCGCCTCGCTTGCCATGTCCATCTCCTTGTGCGGCGGCAGGTTCTCGGGGTCGAGCCCGGCCGCGACGATGGAGGCGCGCAGGAAATTTGCCGGAACCCCGCTGATGCTGGGCGTGTAGATGATGTCCGCCGCTGTCGCCGCGAGCATCATCCGCTTCTGCTCGGGCGGGATCATCGCCTCGCGGGTGACCATGAAGCGAGAGCCGATATAGGCCATGTCGGCGCCCAGCGCGCGCGCTGCGGCGATCTGCGCGCCGGTGTTGATCGCCCCGGCCAGCACGATGGTGCCACCGAAGAAGGCGCGGATCTCGGCCACAAGCGCGAAGGGGCTCAGCACCCCCGCATGCCCGCCCGCCCCCGCGCAGACAGCGATCAGTCCGTCCGCCCCGGCCTCGGCGGCCTTGCGCGCGTGGCGGATGTTGGTGACATCGTGGAACACGAGCCCGCCATAGCTGTGCACCGCATCGACCAGTTCGCGCACGGCGCCGAGCGATGTGATCACAAGCGGCACCTTGTGGTCCACCGTCACCTTCAGGTCTGGCTCCACCCGCGGGTTGGAGCGGTGCACGATGAGATTGATGCCAAAGGGCGCGGCATCGGGCGCCAGGCGGCCCGCCACCTCGTCGAGCCAGTCGGCATAGCCTTCGCTGCTGCGCTGGTTGAGCGCCGGGAACGTGCCCACGATGCCCGCGTTGCAGCAGGTTGTCACGAGGTCTGGCCCCGAGGTGAGGAACATCGGCGCGGCGATGGCGGGCAGCCGCAGGCGGCCCTCGAAGGCTTTGGGGATCACTTCAGGCTCCTTCAATGGGCTCTTTGGAGGGTGCGGCGGGGCATCAGGCGACCTGCGCCGGGTAGAGGCGTGCGCCCGATGCCGCAAGCCCGATCAGTGCGGCGGGCACGGCGGCACCGAAGCTGTCCAGCAGCGCGGCGAGCGACCCGGCGCCCGCGTCGTCGATCATCCTCAGCGGCCCGCCCGTCCAGACCGGAAAGCCGGTGGAGACGGCTTCGAGGTCGACGCGCGCGGCTGGCCAGCCCTCGGTCTCGGAGAAGGCCAGCGCCTCGGCGGCGATCAACGCCAGCAGCGCGCGCCCGGCCTCCATCAGCCGTGCGGATGGCGCGGTGTGGCCGGTACCTGCTTAGCCGCTGCACCAGCGGCCCCTCGGTGTCGGGCGCGGGCCAGCCGCCCTTTGCTGCCGCGCGGCGGGCGAAGAAGGTGGTCGCGATCATCGCCTGCGCCACGTCGCCCTGCACGAGATCGGTGAAATAGTCGAGTTCCACCTCCAGCCCGCGCGCGATGGGCAGGCGCGCGCCCTCGAACACCGCCGAGAGGATGGCGCGCGGTGCCGGGTCGCAGGTGCCGCGCTCGGCATGTACCCGCCCGTTCAGCAGTACGAAATGATCGAGCGCCGCCACGCTGCCCGGCTGCAGCCCCGGCGGGCGGAAGCGTCTGTCGTCCCATGGGTTCGCTGCGGGCACCCTGCCCGCGAGCAGCGCCGCGCGCGCCGCGCTCAGCAGATCGCCGGGCGGCACCACCGCGTCAAGCAGCCCCGCCTCATGCGCCTGCGCGGCGGTCAGCCGCGTGCCGTCGAGTAGCAGCGGCAGCGCGGCCGCGATGCCGATCAGCCGCGCCGTGCGCTGCGTGCCGCCAGCGCCGGGCAGAAGGCCCAGCATTACCTCGGGAAAGCCGAAGCGCGCCTTGGGGTTTTCGGCGGCGATACGGTGGTGGCAGGCCAGCATCACCTCGAGCCCGCCGCCCAGCGCAGTGCCGGTGGCGGCTGCCACCACGGGTTTGCCGCAGGTCTCGATGCGGCGCAGGCTGTCGGTCCAGACGCGCACCTTCGCCTT